>CAZUZX010000001.1:0-39031 GCA_964624525.1 uncultured Dehalococcoidia bacterium
CCACCTTGACAGCATACCAGCGCAGTAAGATAATTAGCGAGGTTAACGAGTAATCATCACGGAGACGAAATTTTATCGCTTTTGCTGCTCACACTATGGTATCGCGCTAGATATCGCCTGTGAATAAAACATGAGTTGTTACCACAAATTTCTACAGGCTGAGCTGAGAAAGCGACTATTTTACAGGTAATGCTCCGTCCTACTATGTTTGTTGCCTCTTTTTGGATAACCTCATGTAAGGATACCTTTAAAGTTCCATACTACAAAGGAGAACTACATCATGTTTGATAAAATCATGATTGCCAATCGAGGCGAAATAGCAGTGAGGGTAATAAGAGCTTGCAAAGAGATGGGAACACGTACAGTTGCGGTTTACTCCGACGTCGATGCTAATTCCTTGCACGTTAAGCTTGCTGACGAAGCTTATCCCATCGGACTGGCCGAAGCGACACAGAGTTACCTCAATGTGGAAAAAATACTGGAAGTTGCTAAACAAAGCGAGGTCGATGCTATTCACCCCGGCTACGGCTTTCTTGCCGAAAATCCTCAATTTGCCGAAATGTGTGAGAGAGAAGGGATTATTTTTATAGGACCACCGGGGCAGTGTATGGCTAGGATTAAACCGAAACATAAAGCACGTCAGCTTATGAGGATGCTTAATATACCTGTAGTCCGGGGTTCTGACGAGCCTTTAATCAACTCAACGGGTAATGGATTCAGCCGAATTCAAGAAATAGCGGAGGATATTGGCTATCCTGTTATCCTTAAACCCTCGGGTGGGGGTGGTGGCATCGGCATGGCTGTGGCAAGAAACCGGGAGGAGTTAGTTAATGTTGTTCACTCTGTCGAACGAAAAGGAAAGAGGATCTTTGGTATCCCCTCATTCTATGTGGAAAAGTTTCTCCCCGGAGTAAAGCATGTAGAAGTTCAAGTGCTTGCTGATAAGTATGGAAATGTCATTCACCTAGGGGAGAGAGACTGCTCTATTCAGCGAAGATTTCAAAAGCTAATAGAAGAAGCACCGTGTCATATTCTATCACCGCACTTGAGGATGAAGATGTATGTGGCCGCTCTTGACGTAGCTGTAGCTCTGCAGTATGTCAATGCATTAACGGTAGAGTTCTTTTACCTACCATATACACAGGAGTTTTACTTTAACGAGGTGAACTCCCGGTTGCAAGTAGAGCATTGCGTAACTGAACTTGCCACTGACATAGATATCGTTAAAGAACAAATTAGAATCGCCGCTGGCAATCGGTTAAGTTATAATCAAGACGAGATTAATCTCCATGCCTTTGCTTTAGAATGCCGGATTGCCGCGGAAGATGTCGCACGCAACTTTTCACCCTGTCCCGGGACTATAACAGGACTCCAGCTTCCCTGTGGTCCGGGTGTCAGGATTGACGAAGGAATATACGAAGGGTATGAGATTCCTTTCTACTATGAGTCTCTACTCCTTAAACTGATGACGTGGGGAAGAACAAGGAATGAAGCAATATTGCATATGAAGAGAGTTCTTAATGAAATAAGAATTGAAGGAACAGAGACAACTGTTCCCTTTCATCAGATAGCATTGGAGGATGAAACGTTCAACAGTGGTGAATATACTACCGACTTCGTGGTTAGGCAGAATATCGTTCAAAAAGTTCGTGAGAGAGCAAAGAGTAGAGTCTGCAATGAGATTGACCCAGTCTCTCGGTAAGAACTGACGTACACTGATGAGAAATAAAGTTAGCATACTTGGCTCATTTCTTCAATCCCCCTCTTCAGGGGTTCTTACTAGCTTACTATTTTCTAAAACATTTAGCCTCTGCAATTATTGACAAAGCGCTCGAACCCATAAGATGACTGGCAACATTAACTAATTAATCGCTGCAATTAAAATGAGGGCTGCACGGAGGAAAAACCTTATCCGGAGGAGAACCATATCACTTTCCATCCGATTTAGGAGAGCATGCCCAAGAAAATTCCAGTCAGCACTGAAGTAGCAATAGCCCCCACCATATTAGCACCCACAGCATGCATCAATCCCCCACGCACAAAGCTAGGAGGAAGGTCAACACATCTACAACTACAGTGCTCGCTGATTCAGCTAGCCTATCAGTCACACCACTGGCTCGCAACAAATTTCCAAACACGAGCATACCAATAAGAGGTGCTGACTTCGGGACAAGTAAAGTAGCCACGATAAAAACTATTATAGGGAAAATAATCGTCTCCAGCCTAGAGACCTCACGCACCCGGGGCTTTATATACATACTCCGCTCCCTCTTAGTGGTGAGCAATTTTATTATCGGCGGTTGAATGAGAGATACAAGAGCCATAATAGGAATAAGCTGCCAGCGTAATTGGACCAAGCAAGTGGGGTGCAAGAGCAACAGCAAGATAGACTGTTGGTAGTCCATCAGAACCACCAATGATGCCTATACAGGCTGCCTTTCTTATAGTGAGCCAAGCAGCAAGGAAGTTTTTAGGCACTTTAGATTAGTAGGTTTGACGTTAAGTTTAACCCTAGATAGAATACAGTCTAAGGAGAGGTGACCGAGAGGCTGATGGTGCCGCTCTCGAAAAGCGGTCTCCGATTATATCGGAGCGTGGGTTCGAATCCCACCCTCTCCGTGGAGAGGTGCTGGAGTGGACTATCAGGCGCGCCTGGAGAGCGCGTGGTCGATTTATCGGCCCGTGGGTTCGAATCCCACCCTCTCCGCCAATTAGAAGGAAGGTTAATAGATTATGAAAATCTCCCTCGTAGAGCCAAAAACTCCCGGTTATAATTTTTATACTTGGATTATTAAACATATGCCTCTACTAGGTGCAATCTATCTGGGCACTATCCTTAAAAACGAAGGTCATGATGTTACCATCTATAATGAAAATTTAAAGAAGGTTGATTACTCCAAAATCAAGGACTCAGATATTTTGGGTATTTCAATTATGACCTCTACTGCCCCCCGCGGTTACCAGATAGCTGAAAATTTCCGATTGCTTAACCCAAAAGGTAAGATCATCATTGGTGGCTGCCATGCTACTTTTCTGCCTCAAGAGGCGGCACAGTATGCCGACCATGTGGTAACCGGAGAGGGAGAACTAGTGATTTCTGACTTGGTCAATAACGGTGGAGAAAGAATTATCCGAGGTAAACCAGTGGAAAATCTTGACGAGTTGCCCTTTCCTGACTTCTCACTGATAGAGGGATTCAAATTCAAGAAGCCTATGCGTATTACTCCAATATCTACTTCAAGAGGTTGTCCTTATGAGTGTAGTTTTTGCTCCGTCAGTCCCATGTTCGGCAGGAGATACAGATTCCGAACTGTTGATAGTGTAATTGCCGAGTTATCCCGGTTTAAGCTGAAGCATATTTTCTTCTATGATGATAATTTTGCCGCTAATAAAGAAACAACAAAGGAATTGCTCGCGCGAATGATTGAGCTCAGAATGACCCCGGGGTGGACAGCACAGGTTAGAGCTGATATAGCTAAAGATGAGGAATTAGTAAAGTTAATGGCAAAGGCAAATTGTCAACGATTATGTATTGGCTTTGAATCTATGAACCCAGAGAGCCTGAAGCAATATAATAAAAAGCAGACCCCAGAGGACGTAACAAAGTGTATAAAGGTATTGCATAAATATGGCATTAAGGTTCATGGGATGTTCATCTCAGAGGGATATTCTGATATTTACAATAGATTGGGACTGGATAGCCTTCAATTGAGCATCTTAACTCCCATCCTGGGTAGTAAACTATATACAGCTATAAAAGATGCCAGAAGTTTTATTGTAGAAAAATATCCCACTGACTGGAAACTCTTCGATGGGCTCCATGTGGTTCATTTGCCCGATAATCTTTCACCTTTTGAGCTTCAGAAACAGACCCTTCAAGTGCTGAAAAAGTTTTATTCCCGAGCCAGTATAGTTAAGATGTTCCTTAAGGGTAGACTCGGTGATTTCTATGTACGTTGGCTGGGATACAGCCTGATCAAAAAGTGGGAATCCCAAAATAAGGATTACCTTGCCAAACTTAAACAGATCCGCACCTTTGAAAAAAGCAGCCCTGCGGGAAGACCAGATACCCTTAAACTATTCTAATGGTTTTCTGCTAGAATGATTCGTGGAAAGTTGAAAAATGGACTTGGATGAGGTCAAATACTGGGTAGGCTTTAGCCTCATCCCCGGAATAGGAAGGGCTAAGTTTTACCTTCTCCAAAACCACTTCGGTAATTTAGGGAGAGCCTGGCATGCTTCTGCTGCTGAACTCCGGTCAGCTGGCTTAGATAGTAAATCAGCCGATACCATCATTGCTCGGCGTCCTCGCATATCTCTTGATGCTGAATTAGATAAACTGGAAAAGTATAACGTAAAAGTAATCACTGCCGATAATGCCGGCTATCCACGGCGGCTTAAGGAAATATATGATTATCCCCCGGTACTTTATGTCAGAGGGACTCTTATTCCCGAAGATGAGTGGGCTATTGCGGTGGTAGGTACCCGCCGTGCTTCAATATATGGACGACAAGTTACCGAGGAAATTGTTGCCAATTTAGCCCGCCATAAAATCACCATTATCAGCGGGCTAGCCAAGGGTGTTGATGCCATAGCCCATCGGACAGCCTTAGAAGCAGGGGGACGAACTATTGCCGTAGCTGGCTGTGGACTAGATATGGTTTACCCAAGCGAACATGTAAACCTAGCACGACAGATTATGGAGCACGGTGCCCTGATTAGCGAATTTCCCTTAGGGACAAGACCTAAGGCGGAGCATTTTCCGCAGCGTAACCGCATTATGAGTGGCATGAGCCTGGGGGTGCTTGTAGTGGAGGCAGGGGAAAAAAGTGGTGCCTTGATCACAGCACACCAGGCATCGGAGCAGAACCGAGATGTCTTTGCTATCCCAGGGAGTATCTTTTCCCCGGCGAGCAAAGGTACTAATCGCCTTATTCAAGAAGGGGCAAAGTTAGTTTGTAACTACGCCGATATCCTGGAGGAACTGAATCTAACCGTGGTAGCGCAGCAGCTGGAAATGAAGGAGCTTGTTCCCACCACTGATACCGAGTCTCAACTATTAAGCTATCTTTCCAAAGAAGTGACGCATATCGATGACATATGCCGTCATAGTGGTCTGCCTGTAGCTACAGTAAGTAGCACCCTGGCTATGTTAGAGCTGAAAGGCTTAGCCAAGCAAGTAGGTGGCATGAAATATGTGCTTGTCTGAATAGGGCAAAGGGATGGCGAAGGAATTAGTAATTGTTGAATCACCCGCCAAAGCAAGGACCCTTACCAGAATTCTGGGAAAACATTTTAATGTTAAATCATCTCTAGGACATGTGCGAGACCTCCCCCCAAACCGATTAGGCGTAGATGTAAAGAATGGGTTTGCCCCAAAGTATGTGATTCTCAAAGAAAAAAGGAAGGTCGTAAAAGAATTAAAGGAAGCAGCAGAGAAAGCTGCAGTGGTATATCTTGCCACTGATCCCGATCGGGAAGGAGAGGCGATCTCCTGGCATTTAATTAAGGCGGTTGAACTTAAGACAATACCAGTACATCGAGTAGTTTTCCACGAGATAACTGAAGAGGCAATCAAAGAGGCTTTTCATCAGCCCAGGCAGATTGATATGAACCTAGTTAATGCCCAACAAGCTAGGCGAATTCTCGATCGCTTAGTAGGCTATAAAATCAGCCCCCTGCTGTGGCGGAAGGTGAAGAGTAGGCTTTCTGCAGGAAGAGTGCAGTCAGTAGCCCTAAGAATGATTGCAGAGCGCGAGCGTGAGATCGAAAACTTTGTTCCCCAAGAATATTGGACAATCGAGGTGGAACTAGCCAAGATAGCGGCATTAGATGATAAAGTTTCTAGCTTTAAAGCCAAGCTTGCTGGTCTTAAGGACGGTGAACGAAAGCTGGAAATTCACCGTCAAGAAGAAGCAGAGCAGATTGCCAGCCAGCTAAGAGTAGCTAATTACTTTGTTGCCAAGGTAAGCAAGAAAAGGATATCTCGCCACCCCACCTCACCCTTTACCACCAGCACTCTGCAGCAAGAAGCTTGGCGCAAGCTACATTTTACTGCTCAGCGCACCATGAAGATTGCCCAGCAACTCTATGAAGGGTTATCTGTTGGTGAAGAGGGTGTAACAGGGCTTATCACCTATATGCGCACGGACTCTACCAAGGTAGCTGAGTCAGCAATAAAAGAGACCCGTGCCTACATTCGGGGAAAATATGGAGCTGGGTTCCTCCCCCCCCGCCCACGTCTTTTCGTTAAAAAAGCCAAGGGCGCTCAGGAAGCGCATGAAGCCATTCGTCCCACAAAAGTTAGTCGTGAACCCAATCTTATTAAGCCCTATCTTACTCCTGACCAAGCAAAACTATATGAGCTTATCTGGAAGCGAATGGTGGCTAGCCAAATGGCTGATGCCTTATTTGACACCACTACTATAGAGATAGAGGCAAAGGAACCCCTAGAGGGAAGGAGCTACATTTTAAAAGCTACTGGCTCGATACCACATTTTCTTGGCTTCCTCATCCTTTATAGTGAAGGGAAAGACGAGGTGGAGAGTGAGGAGGAAGGTAAAGCTCCCTTGCCTGCATTAGCTAAGGGTGATGAACTCAGATTTCTCGACCTCTTTCCGGAGCAACATTTTACTCAACCCCCTCCTCGCTATAATGAAGCTACACTGGTAAAAGCATTGGAGGAAAAGGGTATTGGACGCCCCAGCACCTATGCCCCTATTATCTCCACGTTGCGAGAGCGTGGCTATGTAGAAAGGAAAGAGGGACGATTTCATCCCTTAGAACTTGGCTTAGTAGTCAACGACTTACTGGTGGGGCACTTCTCTGAAATCGTCAACATAGACTTCACCGCCCGGATGGAAGAGCAACTAGATGAGATCGCTCGGGGTGAGGAGAACTGGGTAGGGGTGATTGGAGAGTTTTATACTCCTTTTGACGAAATGCTTCAAAAGGCATCTATGCAAATACCTAAGGTCAAAGTAGCTGATGAGCCAACGGATGAGATTTGCCCCCAGTGTGGCAGAGCTATGGTGATTAGAATGGGGCGTTATGGTAAATTCATAGCTTGTAGCGGCTATCCTAAGTGCAAGATGACGAAGCCGCTAAATATAAAATGAGGTGGTAACTAAAAATGAAAATATTAATTATCCATGGACCAAATCTAAATTTGCTGGGAAAGAGAAAGAAGGGAATTTATGGGGACAAGAACTTGGATGAAATCAATACTTTGCTTCAGCAACAAGCCAAAGAAATAGGTGTAGAAATAGTCGTTTTCCAGTCGAATAACGAGGGCACGCTAATCGATTTTATTCAAGCGGAATCACCAACAGCAAATGGCATAATTATCAACCCCGGAGCATTAACTCACTATGGTCTTTCCCTGCGGGATGCTCTGGCTGATGCCGAGCTTCCCTTAATCGAGGTTCACCTGTCTAATATCTATGCCAGGGAGGAATTTCGGCATAAGTCAGTGATTGCTCCTATTGCCAGGGGGCAGATTAGCGGGTTAGGCTGGAGGGGATATATTGCTGCTCTGCGAGCTTTAGTAGCGGAATTAAGGGGAGAGAATTGGCAATAGCTCAGCGATTACAGAAGCTACGTCAGAAACTCGCCGAAAAGGAGCTAGACGCCATCTTTATCTCTCAGCCAGAAAACTGCCGCTATCTCAGCGGTTTCACCGGCTCAGCAGGAACTTTACTAATTTCACAAGATAGCGCCATTCTGGCTACTGATTTTCGCTACTTAGAGCAAGCCAGAGGGCAAGCAACAAATTTTGAGATTTTACGGATTAAAAACCAGCCGGCAGAGTCGTTAGTAGAATTAATAGCCGGACGAGGGATAAGGAAACTTGGCTTTGAAGCAAATCATCTTTGCTTTGCCAGCTATCACCGTCTGGCTGAGAAAGCAGATAAACAGCAACTCCAACTTGTCCCTATCGAAGGATTGGTGGACTCCCTACGGGCAGTGAAAGAGGAAGAGGAGCTTGCCTGCTTAGTAAAAGCATCTCAGCTTGCTGATGCTGCTTTCAAATATATTGCCGACAAAATTTGTCCTGGAATGAAGGAAAAAGAGGTAGCCTGGGAGATAGAGAAGTTTCTCCGCGGAAGAAGTAGCGAGCCTGTCCCTTTTGATATTATTGTTGCTTCGGGTCCAAATGCTGCCTTGCCACATGCCAAGCCCACAGAGCGCCCCCTCTCTCCTAGCGAGCCTATCATCGTTGATTTGGGAGCCATGGTGGAGGGCTATTCTAGCGATATGAGTCGAACCTTTTGCCTTGGTTCAGGCGATGAAACTTTTACCAAGGTTTATAACCTAATTCTCCAAGCCCAGCTCACTGCCTTAGCTAACCTTAAGGCAGGTATGACCGGTGAGCAGGTAGATAGTTTAGCGCGGAGGCTTATTAAGCAAGGTAGCTATGAAGATGCCTTTGGGCATGGATTGGGGCATGGTGTAGGACTGGCTACCCATGAGCAACCTCGTCTCGGCCCCAATTCCATAGATATCCTAGTTGAGCACATGGTATTTACTATTGAACCAGGCGTTTATCTCACTGGGTGGGGAGGGGTAAGAATTGAGGATATGGTAATAGTGGAAAAAGGCAGGGCAAAAACACTCACTAAAGCAAGAAAATGACCGATGAGAGCCTTTAGCAATTCCCTATTTGTCATTGCGAGCCCTTCGCTTTCTGTCATTCTGAGGGAGCAAAGCGACCGAAGAATCTTGCTCAGGGCAGGTTCCGCGAAGCAATCTCTTGGTTATCTTTGGGATTGCGGAGCTTGTTCCGAGCGTAAGCGAGGAATCCCGCTCCGAGTTTGCTTCGGCTACGCCTCGCAACCGCTGGCGCTCCTCGCAATGACGATAAACACTCTCTATTCGATTCTAGAGAGGTGCAGCAATGATTGACGCTGGTGAGCTTAGGAAAGGTTTAACCATAGAACTGGAGGGTCGAGTCTACCGCATTCTTGATTATCACCACCTCAAGCTAGGGAGAGGTAGTGCCCAGCTTAGACTGAAACTCCGCGACCTTCGGGCAGGTCATATAATCGAGCGTGCCTTTCAAGCAAGCGAAAGATTTATACAAGCGCGCCTGGAACGTCGCAACGTACAATATCTCTACCACGAAGGGGGGCTTTATTACTTTATGGATACTGAAAACTTTGAACAGACCCCCCTTAATGCTGCCCTCTTGGGCGAGGCTCTTAATTATTTGAAGGATGGCATGACTTTAGGGCTGCTAAGTTACAATGATGAAGCTGTCGGGGTAGAGTTACCTGTAGCCGTAGAACTTCAAGTCGCTGAAACAGGTCCTGGTTTTAAAGGAGACACAGCCACTCCGGGAAGTAAACCAGCTACTCTAGAGACTGGTCTGGTAATCCAAGTTCCTTTCTTTATTAACCGTGGTGATATAGTTAAAGTTGACACTCGCACTGGCGAATATCTAGAAAGGGTGAGTTAATCTTTGTTAAAAGCTGACCTTCATATTCACACCGCATACTCTTTTGACTGCAACATGTCACTAGAAAGTATCACCAATCGCTGTATTAAAGTAGGGATTAATTGTATTGCTGTAGCTGACCATGGTGCTATTACTGGTGCCCTCAAACTAAATGAAATCGCCCCCTTCACCGTAATTGTGGCTGAAGAGATTCTTACCCCCCTAGGAGAGATTATGGGGTTATTCCTTAGCCATGAAATACCCAGTGGAATTTCTGCTGAAGAGGCAATTGCTCGGATTAAAGCCCAGGGAGGCTTAGTGTGCCTTCCCCACCCATTCGATCGCCTGAGAGGGGTAAAGTTGCGGGAAGCAGAAAGGCTTTTACCCGATATTGACATTATTGAGGTATTTAATTCTCGTGCCCTTGCCTTAGGCAATTCCGATAAAGAAGCCAAACTCCTGGCTCAGAAATATGGGCTTCTTTGCAGTGCTGGTAGTGATGCTCATATTCCCTGGGAAATTGGTCATGCCTATGTGGAGATGCCAGAGTTCAATGGGACGGGAGAGTTTCGAGTTGCTTTGTCAGAGGGTAAGATCTTTGGTCGCCGTAGCTGCCCCTTGGTTCACATCCCTAGTACCTGGACAAGATATAGGAAGCGATTTCTAAGCTAAGGATGCTAAAAATTGGCTGGTTTTCCACTGGACGGGATAAGGCAGCCCGTGACCTGCTAACAGTGGTAGAAGATGGAATAAAGCAAGGTGAGATAAAGGCAAATATTTGTTTTGCCTTCAGCAACCGAGAGCCTGGCGAAACTATCGAAAGTGACCTCTTCTTTAAATTAGTGAAAAGCTATCGTATCCCTCTTGTTTACTTTTCATCTCAGAAATTCAAGCCACAAAGGAGGACTGAATCACTCCCGCAGTGGCGGTTAGAATATGACCGAGAAGTAATGAAACAACTTAAAGAGTTTTATCCTGACTTATGCGTGCTTGCTGGTTACATGCTTATTATAGGGGAGGAGATGTGCCGGAAATACAACATGATTAACTTGCACCCGGCAGCCCCGGGGGGTCCTACTGGTACTTGGCAAGAGGTAATCTGGAAGTTAATTGAGCATAGAGCTTCTCAAACAGGAGTAATGATGCACTTAGTAACCCCTGAGTTAGATAAGGGACCTGCGGTAACCTTCTGCACCTTCTCTATTAGAGGTGAGCCCTTTGATAAATACTGGAAAGATATAGAGAGACATTCTCTCGAACAAATAAAAAAGCAGCAGGGGGAAGATAGTCCTCTATTCAAGCTCATCCGCCAGCATGGCTTAGCGAGAGAATTCCCTTTGATTACTGCTACTCTCAAAGCCTTCAGTGAAGGCGAAGTCAAGATAGATAAAGGAAGGGTAGTCGATACTAGTGGAAAAATTATTCAGGGCTATGATTTGACACTGGAGATAGACAAAATCATACGAAAAGAGGCTAAGTGAGCTACTCTATCTGTTTTGACCTGGAGGGACCCCTATCACCACAAGACAATGCCTATGAGCTAATGAAGCTATTCCCTCAGGGTGATAAGGTATTTGAGATTATCAGCCGCTATGATGACCTATTAACCTTGGAAGAAAAGCCCAGCTATGAGCCAGGGGATACCCTGGCTCTTATCGTGCCTTTCCTTCTTCACCACGGTGTAAGAGAGAACGATATCAGAAGGTTAGCCCAGAGGGCAAAACTGGTGGATGGTGCCAGCAAGCTTATTTTCGGTCTTCACTTTCGGCGTTGGAAGGTATTCTGCATTAGTACCAGCTATGAGCAATATGCCCTCACCATCACCCAGAGATTGGGCATTGCCCCGGAAAATGTTGCTTGCACTCACTTTCCTTTAGATAGTTACGTTCAGGTATTATGTAAAGAAAGCCTCGCCAGGGTAGAGAAGGTAGAAAAGGACATTTTAACCTTGCCTCTCGGGGACGATGAGCAGATAAAGCGTCGTTTAGACCAGTTCTTCTGGTCTGAGTTGCCCACTACAGAGCTAGGTAAAATTATGGAGAAAGTAAAACCTGTCGGAGGAAGGAGGAAGGTAGAGGTGTTAAGGAAATTTGCCGAAAGCTACGGACAACCTCTGAGCAGCTTTGTTGTTGTTGGTGATAGCATTACCGATTTTAGGATGCTACAAGCCATCAACCAATCAGGAGGGTTAGCTATTGCCTTTAACGCTAATGAATACGCCTTGCCCTACGCCACTTTGGGTTTAGCTTCTACCCACTTGAGCGATTTAGCCCCAATTCTAGATACCTGGGAGAAAGGTGGCAGGGAGGCAGTAAAAGGGCTGGTGAGAGAAAAGGAAAAAATTAAAAGTATGGGGAACCGCGAGAACTTTCATTGGCTGGATGGCGTCAAAGACCTGAAGCCACCTCTGGAGGTTCACCGCCGCATCCGTCGCCTTGTCCGAGAGGAAGCAGCCAAATTGGGCTGAGCCTTTCTACTCAGCCGCCTCCTAGAGGTGGAAATAGCGATATCTCATCACCTTCCCTTAATGGAATATCAAATTCGTATGGGTGAACTATATCTCTTCCGTTCAACAATACCAATACTGCTACTACACCCTCGGATATACTGTTGGTGTATTGCTTAAATTCCGGATATCTATGCTTGAGTTCCGCTATCACATCCTTTACTTTGGAGCCCTCCTTCATTTCCAGTATAACTTGTTTCCCGATAGTCTCCCGCAGTGTTGCAAAGGGACATACATTTACCAACATCTTTCGATCCAAAAACTAATTCAGATTTTACTTACGCTGAAGGCGCTCCTTCTCAGCTTTAAAATAGCCAAGCGTGCTCTTACAACCCCAATGACTTCATCTTCCTCGCCAGTGGGCGTCCCTGCCTATCCAGCTTTCTTACCTGATAATACTCATCCAGCATCTGGTCAAATTGCTCTCGGTTTACAACCTCTCCCTTACCAGGTCCCTGCCGTAGAGGTTCATTAAAATATCTAGGGGGCAAAGTATCATCTTTCCTTCCAAGTCCTTCCCTGGCATTAAACGCTCTCTCGAGGGTAAATATCCTATCACCTATAGTCATTAGCTCAGCTTCATCAATATCAAAGCCAGTAGCCTTAGACACCATCTCTGCATACATGGGTCCCGTAATCGCCCAATTGGTGAAGTCACACATTGTCATAGAGTCCATGATTGCTGATACATCCTGAAAGGTCTTGAGCCAGGGACCCTTTCCCTGATAGGAGTAACGATCCACCGGTTTCGGATGCCTGAAAACCTCCGCCTTTATGATGTTACCTCTATTGTGGGAAGCTCCCATATTGGAAGTGGCATAAGCCAGTGCCATTCCCTTTGCCCCTCTGACATCATACCCAGTAAGCTCCAAACCTTTGACGTGCATGGCAAACTTTCCCGAGCCTTTCCCTATTTTTTCAGCAGCTACCTTAACACCATCTGCTAGCAATGACCCGATGCCTTCCTTCTTAGCTATCTTCTCCACCACTCGCAGCATTCCTTGGTGATTTCCGAACTTAAGCTCTATACCATCGGTATCTTTCTTAGTTAGCAAGCCTCTCTCATAGCACTCCATAGCAAAAGCTATTATGTTTCCTGTCGATATTGTATCCAGACCAAGCTGATTGCATAGCTGATTGGCTTTCACCAACGCACCCAGATTGTCTATCCCGCAGCTCGACCCCATGAGAGCCAAAGTTTCGAACTCCGGACCTGCTCCCTTTATTCCAGCATAGGGTTCCTCCTTCACCTCCACCATTTGGGCACAAGCTATAGGACAACCCCAGCAAGGGTTTTTGCCTACGTTAATGGTTTTCTCTATGGTCTCGCCACTAATATTTGAGGCTCCTTCAAAGACACACTCCTGGAAATTCCTTGTAGGCAGTAAACCCCGCGTGTTGAACTGATTAACACTCGACGCAGTACCGAGACGGTTCATTACCCCATCGTGCCGAACGGTAGGGTGCTTGCTCATTGCTTCCCTAGCTACTTTCACAGCTTCGTCAAACGCTTTAGAGTTGGCTACCTCTATCTTTTGGTCTCCATATACCACAATTGCCTTGAGGTTCTTCGAGCCCATCACTGCACCAACACCACCCCTCCCCGCTGCTCTATGCTTGTCGTTGATGAGACAAGACCGCTTTACCAGATTCTCACCGGCTGGTCCAATACAACAGACTCTTGCCTTATCACTGGTTTCCTTCCTCAAGGCATCGTCCGTTTCTGCTGTATCCTTACCCCAAACCCTGCTGGCACTCTTTATCTCGCATTTGCCGTTGTTGATCCATAGATAAACAGGCTTAGCAGATTTCCCTTCAACAACTATTGCATCAAAGCCAGTGCACTTGAGCATGTGACCAAATTGGCCTCCAGACAAGGTGGTTAATATAGCGCCGGTAGCTGGCGATTTGGTAATCACACAATAGAAACCAGAGGAGGGTGCTCTTGTCCCGGTAAGCGGTCCGGTGGCAAATATCATCTTGTTATCCGGGCTCAAGGGGTCAGTATTTGGTTTAAGTTCGTCATAGAGGATCTTTACTCCCAGTCCTCTCCCCCCCAGGAAATTGCGCAGAACCTCCTGTTTCGGAGTCTCTACTTTAACAGAGCCCGACGTCAGGTTCACCCTCAATAGCTTACCCATATATCCCTTCATCTTGGCTGCCTCCTTAATATTTTAAAGGTTGGAAATCTGTCTATGTTTTCTTTCTTGACTTGGGAATGTCGCGAGGTACGGGACCAATATATTCCCCGCAGGGATCTGGGATGACTCGAAACGGTGTCCCTTCTCTTATCTCCTCAACTGCCATAGCAATCATCCCCGGTATCATTGTTACTGCGTAGACTAGCTCCATCGCCAGTGGGTCGAATCCCATATCAGCCATAAGAGCACCTGCCAACCCGTCCGTATTTTGCACCATGGCTCTTCCCAGATCTTTCTCCAGCTCCTTTTGAATAAGGTCATACATCCTCACGTGTGGTCCTTCCATTTTAAGCTTCCGAGCTAACTTGCGAAGCTTTACTGTCCTCGGGTCCTCTGTGTGTATGGGATGTCCAAATCCAGGTAATCTCTCTCCCCTCCCCCGAGCTTCCCTAACGACCCTTTTGGCTGCCTCCTCCATAGTTAAACCATAATCTGCACTATCAAAGGACTTCTTGACCATCCCATAGGCCTTCATGAGCATCTCAGCACAATACCGAGGAGCCCCAGCCTGATACTGGCCTACAGTAAGGACACCAGCAGCAACAGCAGCTACTGCATTTGGGTTACCTGAGGCGACGAATTTAGCTACAGGCTCAGCCTCGTCTATGAAATAGTGGCTGATGCCACTACTGAGTATGGCTTCAAACATCGCCGCTGTTCGCTCATCAGGCAACTCCCCCTGGATAGTGAGATACATTATCTCGGCAAAGGTGAAATTCCCTATAAGGTCAGAGAGCAAATAACCACGGACGCGGATTTCATTCGGGGCAACCGAGCTTACCTTAGTCTTAAAATAGCCTTTCCACTCGTCATACTCCTTCAGTATCCGCTGTACTTCTTCCTTCGTCCTTTCTGGCATAACATTGACCTCCTTACTTCATAATTAGACAAATTGCCTAATTTAACCCACTCAAAGATTGTTAGTTTACGCTACTATCTTCTTCGCTATTAGTAAAGTATGCTCTCCTCTCTGGACTTGCTCACCTCTCTGATTCACAATAGACATGTCAAAGCTAACAATCCCTCTATCGGCTTTCTTCGTCTCCTTCTTGGCAATAACTTTAGTCTTTGATCTTATTGTGTCTCCTAACATGATGGGAGCTTTAAATTCCCAAGAGGACAAACCTAAATAAGCCAAAGCCGTAGTAGTCATCAGCCCCATTCTCTGAAACAATCCAAATCCTATTGACAGCCCTAATAATCCATGGGCAACCCTTGCTTTGAACATGGTGGTCTTAGCAAATTCTGCATCAGTATGAAGTGGGTTATAATCCCCGGTGAGCCCGGCAAAAAGCATTACATCTGCTTCAGTGACTGTTCTAGAAGGGGAAACGAATTCATCGCCTATTTTGTAGTCTTCAAAATAAAGCGATTCCATTTGCGGTATAATTATAACCAGAGTAATAAAATTGGTCAATTTTCAAAGGCTCTCTCCTGGCGAAAATAGTAGGGGCTAAGACTATGAAATCCATTGAGGTTATCGGAATAGGAGCGATGAACATTGACCAGTTGTATTGTGTAGAACGCATTCTTGCTGATGGTGAAGCTTCGGTGAAAGAATTTAGCTCCCAGCCCGGCGGCTCAGCAGCTAACACTATCTATGGACTAGCCAGGTTGGCGATAAGGTCGGGCTTTATTGGCGCCGTGGGCGATGACGAAACAGGGAAGACATTAGTAGAAGATTTCGCTCGGGGAGGCGTTGACATCAGTCAGATCAAAGTTAAAAAAGGGTCAGAAACAGGCTCAGTACTTTGTCTCAGCGATAAGCAAGGCAGACGTTCTCTCTATGTCCTGCCTGGCGCCAACAGTCTATTAGATGAAGAGGATGTAGATTTAGAGTATATAAATCAGGCAAAAGTCCTTCACCTTTCCTCTTTTATCAACGACCGACAGTTTGAGCTACAAAAGCAAATAGTAGCTCGCCTTAGTCCCTCAGTTAAAGTCAGCTTTTCTCCCGGGTCAATATACGCCACTAAAGGTATTCATCAACTTGCCCCGCTGCTGAACAAAACTTACGTGCTATTTCTCAACCGGAACGAAATGGAGCAACTAACTGGGGAGGATTTTATTACCGGGGCAAAAAGGTGCTTAGAGCAAGGTTGTTACCTAGTGGTGACCACCTTAGGAGGCACTAAAACCAAGCTATCCGAAAAGGGCGGTCAAAGGGCTACCCTTGCCTGTTACATCCTCCACGACGACGGAGAATATCTGATTGAGTCGAAAGGAGGTCAAGAAGAACCTAGCGTGGATACCACAGGGGCTGGAGATGCTTTTGCCGCTGGATTTCTTTATGGACTCCTAAAGGGAAAGGATTTGCCACAATGTGGGTTCTTAGGTGATATTATGGCTCGTTTTTCCATCACTAAAATAGGTGCGAGAGAGGGTCTCCCCTCTCTCGCTGAGCTGTCTCAAAAATACTATGCCAGCTTTGAGCAATGGCTATAAGATAAAATCTTATCGCCCTTTGAACTCTGGCTTTCTCTTTTGAGCAAAGGCTATGGCACCTTCTTTGGAATCTTCACTTGCACCAAGGGATTTCGAGAAATATTGCTCCAAGCGTATCCCGTCAGCTAGGCTCATCTGCATTCCCCGATAAGCAACCTCCTTTATTGCCATAACTGCCAAGGGTCCATTTTCAGCAATTCGATTAGCCAGTTCCTCAGCTGCCAGCATAAGCCCTGCTAGAGGAACCACCTTATTGACCAATCCAATGCGATAAGCCTCTTGGGCATCAATAAAGTCGCCAGTTAAGAGTATCTCCATCGCCTTACAAAAGGGCACAAGACGGGGCAATCGCTGGGTCCCACTCATAGAGGGCATAAGAGCTTGCTTCACTTCCCTCAGACCTAAGGTAGCATTCTCAGCGGCGATCCTGATATCGCAAGCCATTGCCAGCTCTAGCCCACCGCCAGTAGCAATGCCGTTGATAGCAGCGATGAACGGTTTCCATACCTCCAATCCACGCATGGGGGTAATCTCAGGCACTGGAGAAAGGGGTCGCTGCTCTTCTGGCATCATCATCCACTGAGCTATTTCCTTCAGGTCTGCTCCAGCTGAGAAGGCTTTATCTCCAGCACCAGTTACAATGGCTATCCTCACCTCACGATCATCCCTAACACTTATCCAGGCATTGATTAAACCTTCCCATGCCTCCGAATTAATAGCATTCCGTGCTTCGGGGCGATTTAATGTAATGTAAGCAATATGCCCCTTTTTCTCATAAAGAACTGCTGGCATAACAAACCTCCTTCCTATTTTAGCTTTGCTTCTTCCTTAGGTGCTTTAATTAAGACCTCATCTATAATGCCATATTCTACCGCTTGCGCCGGATTCAGATAGAAATCACGGTCAGTGTCATGGGCAATTTTCTCTACTGGCTGACTGGTATGCTTCGCCAAGATACTGCGAATTATTTCTTGTAGACGCATAATCTCCCTGGCAGCAATGGCTATATCTGCCGCTTGACCTTGAGCACCGCCCACTGCCTGGTGCATGTGGATAGTGGCATTAGGGAGAGCATAGCGTTTCCCTTTAGCCCCTGAAGCTAAGAGAAGAGTACCCATACTAGCGGCTAAACCAACACAGATAGTGGATACATCAGGGCGGACGAGCTGTATAGTATCATAGATAGCCAAGCCAGCGCTGATTATACCACCAGGACAATTGATATAAAGGTGTATGTCCTTATCAGGGTCCTCTCGCTCCAAATACAGAAGCTGAGCAATAATAAGATTAGCTATTTGGTCAGTAATGGGTGTCCCAAGGAAAACAACGCGCTCTTTCAACAGTAACGAATATATATCGAAAGCACGCTCACCACGAGCTCCAGATTCAATCACCATGGGTATTATTCCTCTAGGCAAACTCTGCATCGTTAACTCCCTCCCAAAAATCTAGTGTCTACCCTTCCTCCCCAGCATCACTACTGGTGGCTATTTCTACTAGGCGCTGCAACGCTTTCTGGGTAACTAACTTTTTCTCGACCCAATGCCGTCCCGGTGCTGTGCCTAACACCCTTCGTAGTTCATCACCTTGCTTACCACTATTTCTTAGCATGTTCTCGATCTCTGTCTCAATCTCCGTTGTATTTGTCTCAATCTTCTCCTCTTCGGCTATCTTGTTTAAAACTAACGATTGAATAAGCCTTTTGGTTGCTGTAGAACGAAGTTCCTCTCGCACCTCCTTTTCTGTCTTATTGAAGTTTCGGAGATAATTCTCCAGTCCTTCTTTTCCACCTAATAACTCCTCTCTTTCACTGAGGAGACGATTAATTTCCTGCTCTACTAAAATGGGTGGAAATTCCACCTTAGCTAGTTCAACTGCTGCCTCTACCACTTTCTGTTCGAATTCTCTCCTAGCTTTTTCTTCCGCCAAGCCTCTTAAGCTAACAGTAATCGAGTTTCGAAGAACATCAAGACTTTCGAATCCCTCACCAACACTCTTAGCAAATTCATCGTTCAACTCAGGAAGACGTTTTTCTTTAACCTCAATAAGCTTTACTTTAAAATTATACTGCTTACCAGCAAGTTCTCTTATCTTATAATCAACGGGATAGGAGAGCGAAAACTCCCTTTCTTCACCCTTACTCATCCCCACTAAATGTTCCGTAAAACCTGGGAGAGGAAGCATTGAATCCTGAATTACTGGGTATTGCCGCCCTTGATAGCTATTAATAACCTTTTCTTGGCTTTTATCCTCAATATCAATAGTGACTAGGTTCCCAAAGCCTACTGGGTGCTCTACCGGCTCCCACACCCCGTACCGGTCACGAAGTTGCTCTAACAAATTACTAATTTGCTCTTCAGTAACTTCAACAGGTTCAGGGGTAAGCCTGATATGATGATAATTACCCATCTCAACCTTAGGGCGGAGTGGGAAGGTTACCCTGAAAACCACCGGGTCAACCTGGAGGATCGCTACTTCAGGCTGAGCGATAACCTCAATTTTTTGTTCCTCAACAGCCTGGCTACAAAGTTGAGGAAGTAAATGCTCGAGAGCCTCTTTTTGAAGCCCCTCTTTGCCAACATATTGCTCCACCACGAGCCGGGGTGCTTTTCCTTTGCGGAAGCCAGGTATATTAGTTCGTCTTACTAAGCGATGGTAAGCTATTTCTAATGACTGTTCCATCTCAACTGACTCGACTTCTATATCAAGCACCGCCAGACTATTCTCCATACTTTTTGTTAACACTTTCACTTCTTTAGCCTATCCACTATTATTATAAATAAAGAGGAACCCCAAAGCGAATAGCTTTCTATGACTTGTCTCTCAAGGCAAGACCTAATTCCTTAAGTTGTTCCTCAGACACTTCAGAGGGAGCATCAAACAGTAAGTCATAGGCACTCTGATTCTTGGGAAAGGCTATCACCTCTCGAATACTCCGCTCACCCGCTAAAAGCATCACTAGCCGATCAATGCCTGGAGCGATACCACCATGAGGGGGAGCTCCATATTCAAAAGCCTCAAGCAAGTGACCAAAGCGCCTTTCTATTTCCTCTCGGCTATATCCCAGGAGCTGGAATACCTTCTCCTGGATCTGGCGATTGTGGATTCTGATGCTTCCGCTAGAGATTTCATAGCCATTGCATACGATATCATAATGTCGAGAGCGCACCTTTTTCGGCGCTGTATCCAACAGTGGGATATCTTCCTCTTTGGGAGCAGTGAACGGATGGTGCATCGGCTCCCAATGCTTTTCTTCCTCATTCCACTCAAAGAGTGGATAATCAATAATGAAGACACAGGCAAAGAGATTGGGGTCAATAAGCCCAAGCCGCTGAGCCATCTCCTGTCTTATTTGTCCTAGGGCTTTATTGACTACATCAGCTTTCCCAGCCACAATTAGAAGAAGGTCTCCTCCCTTAGCCCCAAAGCGGGTGGTTATCTCCTTAATCTGCTCCGAAGTCAAGAACTTAGCCATCACAGACTTTGCTGTGTCTACAACTATACTAGCTGAATCCTTCTTTAAGGGTAGAGTTATTAATCCCTTCGCTCCATAAGCTTTGGCTAATTCTGTTAGCTCATCAAGCTGATGGCGAGAGTAGGTAGCACAACCAGGGGCACAGATACCCTTTATCTTTCCTCCCTCTTGCACTACGGTGCGAAAGACAGTGAAATCAGACTGAGCCGCCACATCAGTGAGATCCTTGAATTCTAAACCGAAGCGAATGTCGGGCTTATCAGTCCCATAGCGTTCCATTACTTCAGTATAGGAGAAACGAGGGAAAGGTTTAATCACCCGCATTGATGGCTTGATTGCTTCTACCAAGGAGGTAAACAACTCCTCCAGCAGATGGAGTATATCCTCCTCTTCCACAAAGCTCATTTCTAGGTCTAACTGAGTGAACTCTGGCTGGCGATCAGCACGTAAGTCCTCATCACGAAAACACCTGGCTATCTGAAAGTATTTCTCGAAACCAGCTACCATCAGCAACTGTTTTAGCTGCTGAGGAGACTGAGGGAGAGCATAAAATTTGCCACTATGGAGGCGGCTGGGCACAAGAAAGTCCCTTGCTCCCTCCGGGGTACTCTTAATCAAAATAGGCGTTTCAATCTCAATAAATCCTTTAGTATCAAGGAAGTCGCGGATAAACTTTAATACTCGATGACGAAGGATAATGTTCTCTTTTATCCGCTGACGACGTAAGTCCAGATAACGATACTGCAACCGTAGACCTTCCTCCACTTCGGTCTCTTCATTAATGTAGAAGGGGGGGTTCTTTGAAGGGTTAAGGATTTCAGCCCGGGAGGCGATGACCTCAATCTCCCCAGTAGGCAATTTGGGATTCTCGGTACCGGGAGGACGGCGAGAGATTTCACCAGTAATCCTTACCACATACTCATGACGCATTTTATTTGCTATCTCGTGTCCCGCTTGAGAAATCTCTGGGTTAAATACTACTTGGACAAAGCCATCCCTATCTCTGAGGTCAATGAATATTAGTCCCCCATGATCCCTTCGCCGATGCACCCAGCCAGCGAGAGTTACTACCTCACCAATATGTTCCGCAGTTAAATTCCCGCAACTATGAGTCTTAAGCAAAATTTCCCCCTTGCACTAAAAGGATTATAATAAAAACAAAGTAACTTTTTCAATTGGGGTTAAGTGTTGTGAATTTAGGAAGGCAACTATATGATTTGCAGCAGATCGACATAGATTTAGAAACAAGAAATAGAACGCTAAGACATATAGAGCGCCAATTAAGTGATAATAAGGCATTGGTTGAAGCCCAAGCGGAGGTGGTGAAGAAGCAGGAAAACCTGGCTGAGCTAAAAAAGAAGCAGCAAACAGCAGAATGGGAGACTGAGGATCTCCAAGCTAAGGTGGCTCCTTTACAGGAGAAGCTTTATATCGGTTCGGTAAAGAATCCTAAAGAGTTATTAAGTATACAACAGCAAGTTGAACTGATTAAGACTCAGATAAGAAGCAAGGAAGACGAGATACTAGAGATAATGACTCAGGTGGAAGCATTACAAGAAGAGATAGCGCTGAAAACCATTGAGGTAGAAAAACTAGAGGAAGAGTGGCAGAAGAAGCAAGAGCAATTAGTAGCCGAGAGAGCAGAATTAGAAGCAGCAATAAGTAGAGCAGAACAAAAACGAGATGAACTTGCCACCACCATTGAGTCTACCTATCTGGAACTCTACGAAGTGCTCCGGGCAAAGAAACAGGGACAGGCAGTGGCCAGAATAGAGCAAGGGAGATGTCAAGGGTGCCGCATTACCCTCCCTATGAGTGAGCTACAGCGAGCTAGAATGGGAGAATTAGTGCAGTGCAGTAGTTGCCATCGGGTTTTATATCTAGGTTAGACATGAGCGATGCAAAGAAGTATCTCACCATCCATGTGGATGGGGCTTCGCGAGGCAATCCTGGTCCTGCTGGAATAGGTGTCTTTATAGAAGATGAGGCAGGCATGATTAAAGCCAAGCTCTCTCATTACATTGGAGAGGCTACTAATAATCAAGCAGAATATAAAGCCCTAATTATGGGATTGAGGGAGGCAGTAAAGTTAGAAGCGGAACATATAAATATCAGGACAGATTCAAAGCTATTGGCAGAGCAGATTCGCGGCAACTACAAGGTGCGGAGTGCTAATTTGATGCCTCTATTTCGGCAAGTGAAGCAGCTTTTAGCCGGCTTCAATTCCTATAATATAGTCTGTGTACCGCGCCAGCAGAATGTAGTTGCGGATACCTTAGCCAACCGAGCTCTCACCAAGCAACTTAAAAATGTGGTAAACTATAACTAGGACCAAGTAGGCTGGGTGACCGCTGCCTCAGGGGTGAGAACCTCTAAGGGGGAGGAAAGTCCGGGCTCCACCGGGCAGGATGCTGGGTAACACCCAGGAGGGGCGACCCTACGGAAAGTGCCACAGAAATATACCGCCTGACATAATCGGGCAAGGGTGAAATGGTGAGGTAAGAGCTCACCGCTCCGATGGTGACATCGGTGGCAGGCAAACCCCATCCGGAGCAAGACCAAATAGGGGGGCATTAATGTGCCCGGCTAAGCCCTCGGGTTGGTCGCTTGACTCCAATGGTAACATCGGAGCTAGATAGATGGTCACTAGTCCATTTGGACTACAGAACCCGGCTTACAAGCCTACTTGGTCTGTTAATCATATCTGTGGCACGAATCTAGAGGTTTTGTTATTATGCTGCCTGAGCTTTGGAGATAAGACCTGATTACTATTACTGAAACACGAAGTTCCTTTTATTACTTCCTCAAGCTCTAGCCAGGGAATACCCTTACCTGTTTCAAGTCCTGCTGCTCCCGATAGATGATTATGCAGCCTCTCTAAATACTCTACGAACTGCTCCAACTCACTCTCAGAAAAAATAAACATTGCTCTTTGAGCAAGGTCGGGTGTTTTGAGCAGCTGGTGATAAATAAACTCTTTACCTTTCTCAGTAAGCTCAATCCTTTTTATTCTCTTGTCCTTACTATTCCTAGATCTTCTTATATAATTGCTCTGCTCCATACGGCTAAGCAATCCAGAGATACTTGGACTCTCCCGCTGCAGGTAATAGACTAGCTGTCGAGCTGAGAGCTGAGAGCCTAAGTAATGCAGAAATACTAAGACTAGAGCCTGCTCACAAGTAATTCCGTCCTCACTAAGTTCAGCCGAGGCAAACTTGTGTAGAGCATTTACACTCTCCTCAAGTAGCATCCATGCTTTCCGCGCCAGTTTAGATGGAGTATATCCTTTTTCTTCTAACCTAGAGAGCTGATTCACGAACCTTTTCCCAAATCAAAAAATCTTATCATAATAGCCAAGTAATTCTGCCTTATTCACAAAGCAAAACCACCTCATCAGGAAGGGTAAGTTACATTATTTTATACCACGAAAGTGATGGAACTTGTCAAATTATGACAGCACCGTTTAGATAGTTTGCATGCTCCTTGATTAAACCAGACGATAGTTGTTAGAATGGAAAGAAGTTTATCCCCTTAATTTTTGAAATTTCAAAGCTGCTTATTTGATTCTGATGCATTTTTCTGGTGCGAACTTGGAAAATTTAATACCTCATTAATCTTAGATAATTAGTGGGAAAATTCGTGGCTGAAAAACTGGTAGAGGCGAAGATACTCATTAATGGGAATTGGGTGGAGGGGAGGACAAAAGGCACAGTAAGAAATCCTGCCTGTGTGGATGAGGTGGTAGGGCATTTCAATATTGCTAGCGAGGCTCAAATTGATGCTGCTGTGTCTGCTGCCGAAAGGGCTGCCCCATCATGGGCAGCGATACCTGTTAGCCGCCGCGCAGAGCTTGTGCGAGAGGCAGCGCGCTACGGAGATAAGGTTATCGAAGAATTAGCACCTTTACTCACCAGAGAGCAAGGTAAAGTGCTATATGAGGCAAGACTAGATGTTGGCACGGCGTCATCATTCTTCAATCACGCTGCTGAGATGGCTGAAATCTGGGCTCAATCGCAAACAATCGAGGATAAGTTAGGAAAAATAATCATCAGGAAGGAGCCCATTGGCGTAGTTGCCATTCTTAGTCCATGGAACTGGCCAGTAACACTAACCGCGCTTTCACTGCATCAGGCACTTGTAGCCGGAAATTGCGTCGTAGTCAAACCATCGTCCTTCACCCCTCTAACCGTAACCAAGTGGTTTGAGGCAATAGCCAAATTGTTTCCCCCCGGTGTCATTAATGTTATCCATGGCTCTGGCTCCACCATAGGTAGAATACTTACCCGGCATCCGCGGGTGCGTAAGGTATCCTTTAGAGGCAGCACTGATACCGGAAGCGAAGTGATAATGGACATCGCTCCGACAAAGAAGAAGATTAGCATGGAACTGGGAGGGAACGATGCAGCCATAGTCCTCCCCGATGCAGAAGTGAACGAAAGTTTGTGTGCTCCAATGTTTGCTGGAGTATTTATGACCACTGGACAAGTTTGTATGGCTATCAAGCGCATCTATGTTCACCAATCGTCTTTTGACAAGTTTGTGAAGGTCTTCACTGAGATAACTGATGAGATAACTGTTGGCAATGGGCTGGATGAGAGAGCAATTATGGGTCCACTGAATAATGCCCAGCAGCTTGAGACGGTTAAAGGATTGTTAGCGGAGGCGAAGTCACGGGGTGCCAAAGTAGTCGAGGTAGGTAAGAAGTTAGACCCCGAAGGTTGGGAGAGAGGCTACTTTTACCTGCCTACCATAGTAACCGGCGTGGATGCTTCCTACCGGATTGTATCTGAGGAGCAATTCGGTCCAGCCATCCCCATTATGCCCTACCACGATATTGATGAGGCGATTCGCCTCGCTAATGATACCAAGTACGGACTATGTTCCTCTATCTGGACAAGTGATGTAGAAAAGGGATTCGAACTAGCAAAAAGGCTGGAAGCAGGATATACCTGGATTAATCAACACGGTTGCATGGCAGTGGATCTAGAAGCTCCCTTTGGCGGCTGGAAGGAGAGCGGCATCGGGCGCAGCTTCGGAGTGGTCGGCTTCGACCATTATATTGAATATCATACCCTGTGTAATAGAGGGGTGACTTAAAAAGGAGGGATGGCAATGCCAATCACGGTGAAGGACAAGGTTATCATTATCACTGGGGCAGGGCAAGGAATAGGCAGAGCCTATGCGGAGACATTGGCAGCAGAGGGAGCAAAGGTAGTGATTGCTGAACTTAATTTTGAAAGAGCTAAAGAGGTGGAGGCAAGCATTAAAGCCAAGAGGGGTGAGGCTTTAGCTGTACGCACTGATGTGAGCAAGGCAGAAAGTACCCGTGAGATGGTAAGGAGAGCGGGAGAAAAGTATGGGCGTGTTGATGTGTTAGTTAATAATGCCGCTGCTTACTACGGGCTGAAAATGACCTTCTTCCCTGACTTAGATGAGGCTGAATTTGATAGCCAGTGGCAGGTTAATGTCAAAGGCCTTTGGCAATGCTGCAAGGCAGTGCTTCCGCAAATGATTAAACAAGGCAAGGGTAAGATTATCAATATTGCCTCGACAGTAGCTTGGGTTGCCCCCTATGGGATGCTACACTATATAGCTTCCAAAGGGGCGGTGCTCTCCATGACCCGCGCTCTGGCTAAGGAGGTGGCTGAGCTGGGGGGACCAGACTCCCAGATAACGGTTAACACCTTGGTTCCTGGGATTACCTGGACAGACGCCACGGTCCACCTTTTTTCCGAGCAGCCGATGTTTGGCGACATGGCTTTAGAAACCCAGATCCTCAAACACAGGCTAATGCCTGAGGATCTGGTGGGGGCCATGTTATTTATGTGCTCTGATGCCTGCGATTTTATGACCGGAAGCACCGTAGTAGTGGATGGAGGCATGGCTTTCGATTTAACTTGTGCGAAATAGGAATTAGAAAGGAGGGTGACATGGCAGTTTTTAAGGATAGCAAGGAATTGCTGGAGTATATTGCTGGTGCCTGGGAAAGGGTCTTGCAAATTCCGGAGCTGGAGAAAGAGCTACGAAAAGCTAACGCCGTGGCTCTGCTCCGCTACACTGATCCAGAGGCTTTCTTCTATGTTGATTGCTCCAAGGACCCGAGCCGGGTTGTCTATGAACATATGGAGAGACCAGCGGAGTTGGATATGGTCATGTCGGGAGACTTTGGCAACAAGTTCATGTGTGGCAAGACAAGCATGCCGGTAGCCATGATGAAGGGAGAAATCAAGATTAAAGGACCGACTTCACTCCTATTCTCCATGCTGCCAGTAGTCAGAAAAAGCTTTGATGTCTACCGCAAGCTACTTGAAGAGAAAGGAAGGAAAGATCTGCTTGAGGCTGCCGAAAAATAGCTTAATTAGCTAAACCTTAAAAGAGGAGGTTAGAAATGGCAGACGCAACTTACGATGCGGTCATAGTAGGGGCAGGGACTAAAGCTCTAGTTACCGCAATGTATTTGACCAAATACGGTAGGATGGATGTAGCTCTATTTGAGGAGAGGGTTGAGGCTGGAGGGGGTTGGGGTGGCGAAGATACCCCCGCTCCTGGATTTATCCATAATGTGCATTCCACCGACCATACTGCCTGGCATATAGGTCCAGTATATGATGACTTCCCTGATTTCGAAGAGAAAGGTGCTAAATACATCCAGCCTAAAGCTACCGGGGCATGTATCTTCCGCGAAGATCAGCGGTGTTTGATTTTTTACGGTGATAAATACGACCCCGAGGGAGAACTTACCGCTAAAAGCATCGCTCAGTTCTCTGAGCGGGATGCAGCAATCTACAAACAGGTTGTGGACGCATTCAATGGTATCTGGCGTCCAATTATATATGAATGGTTCTTCACTGTGGCACCTCCCCCAGAGGAATTAGATATACTTGAGAGGACTTTACACAACCCAGCAGTTGGCATAGACCCATTATGGTTGGAGATGTCGCCGCTCCAGGTAATAGAGGAGTTATTTGAAAGCCCGGAGATGAAAGCAGCCATCTTACGCCAGATGGAGTCTTTTCCCACCGTGCACCCGGATATGCCCGGGGGGTGGCTCGGGGTATGGGGCTTAATTGCCGCTGTGGGCTGGTATGGGCTCAATTTTGCCGTCGGGAGTAGTCACAGTACCGCCCACGCTGCCGTAAGGGTTATCCTGGAAAACGGAGGAAAGATCTTCACCAAGAACAAGGTGGACAAGATCTTGATAGAGAATGGTAAGGCGAGAGGCATCCGCCTCACCAATGGCACTGAGATAGAGGCAAGAAAACTGGTGGTCAGTACTCTGAACCCTTACCAGCTCTGTTTCAATTTAATCGGTCGAGAACATCTGAGCGCCAATATATTAAACAGAGTAAGTAACCTGCGCAGCAACCTTATTACCGTAACCTGGTACGGATGGGCTATCCATGAGCCGCCAAGGTATACCGCAGCTAAGTTTAATCCTGATATAAATGAGGTTCAATGGACCACGCTGTGCGATAGGGATTATAAAAAACAGGTAAGATTTTGGCATATGCGTTCCGCAGGTATAATGCCACCGGATCCCTATTTAGCCACTTGGTGTCACAGCCGTTTTGACCCCACACAAGCACCCCAGGGGAAGCAGACAGCCGCCCATGAGGCTTATGTTCTCAACGCCACCGCCCTTACTGAAAGGGAGTGGCTAAAGTTCAAGAAAGAACATGCCGAGTATGCGATAAAGACCTGGCAGGAGTATGCCCCTAATATGACCTGGGATAATGTGATTGGATACGACCCTATTACCCCCTACGATATAGCCAAGAGGCTCTCAAATATGGGTCCCGAGGGTAATTGGGGGGTTATTGACCACCTCGCTTCCCAGGTGGGGAAAAACAGACCTATACCTGAGTTGGCGCAACACAGAACTCCAATTAAAAACCTTTATGCCACGGGGTCGGCTTGGCCCCCGTTTGGTATGGCTACCACCAATCAGGGTTATACTTGTTACAAGGTTATCGCTGAAGACTTTGGGCTGAGGAAACCCTGGGAAGAAAAGAATCGCCCCTACTAATAAGGAGGAAAATATGCCAACGAAACATGACGTCATAATCATCGGTGCCGGTCCCAATGGGTTGACCACCGGGGCTTACTTAAGTAAAGCAGGGTTGAAGGTCTTAGTTTTAGAGAGGCGAACCGAAGGCGGTGGAGGTTTAGCTACTGAAGAGGTAACAATCCCTGGCTTTTTCCATAATACCCATTCTATCTACCATATGATGGTGGACTATGCACCGCCCTACAAGGACTTCCAGATTGAAGAAGTCTACGGTTGCAAATACATCCGTCCTCCTCTGCAATTCGCCTTACCCCTTTCTGACGGACGCTGCCTCTGTCTCTATACCGATGTGGACAAGACCTGTAATTCCATAGCTCAATTTTCCCAGCGGGACGCCACATCCTATCGCAACTTTTATCATAAACTTAACAGATATATGGAGGCATTCCTTGGTCCAGCTACTTACGTGCCACCCCTTGGTCTCCTGGAGCAGGTAGCCAAGTTGGAGAAAACTGAGATCGGCAAGGAGATAAATGCCTATACAGAGAAAAGCCCAAGAGAGATTGTTGATGAATTCTTTGAAAACAAGCACGTCAGGGCAATGATGTTATATATTGCCTGCCACTGGGGGCTGGAGCACGATGTTGAGGGGGTAGGGTATCTCGCTCTCGTCAATCTAAATAGATCAACCAATTATCAGTTGTGTGCTGGCGGCTCCCACATGCTGGCTCAGGCACTAATGAAGGCAGTGATAGAAAACGGGGGGATGATCTGGGGTAGTCAGCAGATAAAGCGGATTGTGCTTCAAGATGGCGCCGCTACAGGGGTAGAGCTAGATGATGGCACAATAATTGAAGCTGATAAGGGAATAGTCAGCAGTATTGACCCCTATCAGACTTTCTTCAAGCTTGTAGGAGAAGGTAATCTAGAGAAGGACTTTGTGAAAAAACTCAAAACATGGAAGTGGGAGAAATGGAGTCTATTTGTTTCCCACCTGGCACTAGAGGAGCCACCTAACTTCTCCGCTGCTGCCGCCAACCCCGATGTCAATAAAGCCTTTGTATATATCATCGGGTGTGAGACTGAGGAAGAACTCATAAAACATTGGGAAGCAATAGGACGGGGAGAACTGACAAGCGCCGGCTTCAACTGCTGCTTCCCAAGTATTCATGACCCCAGCCAAGCACCGCTCGGAAGGCACACCGGTCTTATTTCCCAGATGGTCCCTTACCAACTGAAGGAGGGAGCAGACAAGTGGTACCGCATAAAGTTCAAAGAGGAGCATGGGGAGAGATGCTTAACCACCCTCAGGAAATATGCTCCAAACCTGACGGCAGATAAGATATTATGGAGTTCTTTCTGCACTCCTATGGATATAGAAAATAAGTTCACTGATATGGTGGAAGGCTCTATCAAGCAAGGGCAGTACCACCCCCTCCAGATGGGCTACAACAGACCCAACGACGAATGCTCTCAGAATATAACCCCTATTAAAAGGCTCTATCTTTGTGGTTCGAGCTGCCACCCTGGTGGTTTAATAACCTTTGGAGCGGGATATGTGGCAGCTAACCGCATCGCTGAGGAGCTAGGAGTTAAAAAATGGTGGACAGAACCCGAGATTATCACCAAAGCCAAGGAGGTAGGTCTATTATGAGAGTGAGATCAACCGGGTTGGGCAAAACGGAGCTGATATGTGGTATCGAAGGTATAAGCCGAAAGGAGGATTTTCTTATTATGTCGGTCCGCTCTACGGAGCCAGTAGCTTGGCATATCAGGGTGGCTCTAGAGTACAAGGACCTACTAAAGCTTATCGTAAGCTGTTTGAAAGGCTCGGTTATGTGGTTCGTTCTCTCCGGCTTCACTATCAGAAGTCCCAAGGTGCCGGAGAAGTACTAAAACTCACTAGATGATAAGGGAAGGGTTTGATTTGAAAGCAATAGAATTTTGTTGAAGTCCCATCAAGGAGGTGTGAAATGGCATTTAAAGACAATCGGGAATTTATAGTCGCTTTAGAGAAGACGGGAGACATAGTTCGGGTGAGGAGAGAGGTGGATTGGGACTTAGAGGTAGGAGCAATTATTCGCCGCCTCAATGAGACAGAGGGTCCAGCTGCTTTTTTCCAGAAGATCAAGAACTATCCCGGACATACCATCTTTGGGACACCACTGGCTACCTTCAGACGGATGGCTGTTGCCCTAGGGCTCCCTGCCGATACTCCCAGGGCTGTGATCCAGCAACACTACGAGAGTCTCATAGAACAGCCGATAAAACCTATTATTGTCAAAGATGCCCCTTGCAAAGAGAACATCATCAAAGGCAAGAACATAGACCTTTATGAGTTCCCTGCTCCTATGGTCCATGAGGGAGACGGGGGGCGCTATATTGGCACTTGGCATGTGGTGGTGGGCAAGGACCCTGATAGCGAGTGGGTCAATTGGGGGATGTATCGCCTACAGATTCTGGGGCGAAGAGCTATGGGGGGTGTAATCGGTCCTTGGGCAAATCAGTTCCAGCTCTTTTATGGGAAATATGTACCCCGAGGTCAGAATATGCCCTTTGCCATAGCCATCGGGGCGGATCCCGTTAGCTCTTTTCTTGCCGCTTCTTATCTACCCCCGGGAGTAAGTGAGGCGGATTACGCCGGGGGCTTACGTCAGGAGCCAGTGGAGTTGATTAAATGCGAAACTAACGACCTGTATGTGCCCGCCTATGCTGAGATAATACTCGAAGGGGAAATCCTGAAGGATGTCACGGTAAACGAGGGACCCTTTGGAGAATATGTCGGCTACCGGGCTGGTCCCCGCACTGCTCGACCGGTTTATCAAGTAAATTGCATCACCCACCGCAACAATCCTATTCTTACTGTATCGAATATGGGACTTCCTATTGATGACTGTGCTCTGGGGATGTCTATAAGCTTAGCCTATCAAATAAAAAAGCGCTTACGTGATTTTAGGATACCCTTCATTGATGTTAATGTGGTGCCAGAGGGAATTACGTTTCTGGCGGTAGTAAGCACCATACCCTTCTATAGTGGTATAGCCAATCAGATCGCCCATATAGCTAGCCAAACTATAGAACCACATATGGTGATAGTAGTGAATAACGATGTAGACGTCTTCGATATCCGTCAAGTATTACATGCCCTGGCTACCAAGTGTCATCCGGTGAGAGGAATAAGGGCGTTCGAAAGCGAGATGGGGTTACCTTTCTGCCCTTACTTAAAACCAGAAGAGAGGCGTATCATGAAAGGGGCTCGTGTAGTATTTGATTGCACCTGGCCCCTTGATTGGCCAAAGGAAACAGCTATCCCACCTCGCTCTTCCTTCAATGAGATGTATCCTCAAGAAATTAAGGATAAGGTTCTCGCTAATTGGAAGAAATATGGATTTAAATCCTAAGCTAGGTCTTAAATCAGGAGGAATAGCATGGCAAAGAAAAAAGAATACGATACTTTTGTAGCTAGCCTAGAGGAACTCACCCAAGGGCAGGAAACAGACATCAGCATCAGAGATTTAACTCCCGGTAGGCGGAAGTATGAATGGAAATATGTGAAAGCGATAGTATCTAGTTCGCCAGACAAATTGAAGGGTGGAGATGTTCTCTGGCTCAGGTTTAATGACACTGGGTTTCGACACCCTCAACCTTGGGCAATAAAGGTTAAGGAGATACTGGGCGAGTATGTTTCCCAAGAAAGAGTAGCTTATTAAACTGAGACAGGGATGACGTGTCGGCGAGAGCGAAACAGAAGGTGCGGAAGATGGAGTAAAAATGCCCTTTTGTCTCTATTTGGCACAAGAAAATGTGAGACCGAGAGCTTGTGAGGGGGCTTTTTAAAGGTTAGGCGAGGGTGGTTTTAAATTAATTGATTTGTCTGGAACAACTTTGATTTTGAGAAATTTTTAGGTTACTCTTCCCATGGAATGCAGGTTCATCCCCAAGTTGCTGGCTTTATCCTTTTCTGCGTCCAGCGTCGCGGCGAGAAATGGCCTGAGCTTTATGACGAAATGTGTCGAGTAGCTGGGCGAGGTCTTTTTCAAGGTCTACATTATAAGGAATTAAGAAAGCTTGGACTTTCACTCAGCCTGAATCATATTGAAGAGACCATCAGCATGGTGGAGGCAGTAACGAACCACCAGTTTGATAACCGATCTTTAGACCAGATCGTTAACAAACCTTAAGTTAAATTCCTTTCATTTTTTGGGTTTTGGGTTTCTCTGTTAAGCATACCCTCTTGCCTCAAATTGCGGTAAGAAGTAGTTCGTGCTAAAATATGCGCCGATTTTTAGAATCTCAAAACTATGAAAGTGCAAAGATGCAAAGGTAGTCGAGATCTGCTTCCTGAGGATATAGCAAGGTTTCGATATGTCGAGCAAGTTTTTAGGTCTTGTTGCCAGAGGTGGGGTTATAAGGAGATAAGAACACCCACCTTAGAGTATCTCCATTTGTTTACTTCCGCGGGAACTCTTACCCCTAGTATGCTTAATAAGGTGTATTCTTTCCTTGATTGGGATGGCTGGAGCGGAGAGAGAGTAGTATTGAGACCCGAGGGCACTATCCCAGCAGCTCGACTTTACATTGAAAATTTCAAACCGTCCGGTCTAGCTAAACTATTCTATGTAGAAAATATCTTTAGTTTCGAAGAGACCGGAAAGGAATCGAGGGAACGTTGGCAGTGTGGAGCTGAGTTAATAGGAAGTAATAAACCGTCTGCAGATGTGGAGTTGGTCTTGCTTGCTTTGGAAACTTTGGAAAGAATGGGTATCAAGGAAGTAAAGTTATGCCTCTCCCACGCTGGGCTGATAAAAGCTCTGCTCCGAGAATCAGGATTGACACCATCAAAAGAAATCCAAATATTTGACCGAATTCTGGATGGAGACACAGAAATAGCAAGGGAAATTATAAAGGATAATCCCCAGCTTCGGGACTCTTTACCTTTACTTTTTGAACTCAGGGGGAAATCGCCTGGTTTCCTTGAGAATCTAAAGGTTTCCCTGACAAAAGCCTCACCTAATCTTAAGCTAAGCATGGAAAACTTTATAACTATTGCTCAACTGCTGACTGATATGGGCTGTAAATATCAGATTGATATTGCTTCAGGCAAGGGCTTCGAGTATTATACGGGGATTATTTTCCAAGTTTATCTTGGAAGCCAGAAAGTAGGAGGAGGGGGAAGATATGACGATCTAATTCCTCTCCTAGGAGGGAGTGATACTCCTGCCTCTGGTTTCGCTCTTTACATTGACCAGCTTATGAGCCTCCTCCCTTCCGGGGATTCGGGAGAGGATGCTTCAAAAATGATTCTAGTTCGAAACGAGATCGATGGAGTCAAGGGATGGAAGCTATCCTTTGAAATTGTTAGCCTACTACGGGAAGCTGGATATATAGTGGAGCTTGACCAAGGCTATAAAGAGCTAACCGAGCATCAATGGATTCTCAAAATCCAAGAAGAAGGAGAAAGGCTCTTCTTCCTTTTGACTCATCAAGCTAGTGGTAAAAGCCTAGAGGCAGATTCACCAACCGGGATTTTGAGCATATTGCAGGGAACAAATGCAAATAAAGCTGGCTCTTCCTAAGGGACGTTTGCTTCCTTACACAAATATTTTATTGCAAAAGGCAAGGCTGGAACTCAGCGACTACGAGGAGCAATCTCGCTCCTATCGACCTCGATGCAATGGTCTTCCTAACCTCTTTCTAAAGATGTTTCATGAAAAGGATATACCTATACAAGTAGCAGTAGGAAACTACGACTTAGGGATCTGTGGGCTGGATTGGGTTGAAGAGCTTTTAGTTAAATATCCTAGCAGTGCCTTGGTCAAGGTGCATGACCTGGGGTATGGCAAAAGCAATCTATATATAGCTATTGGTAGATCGGCTGGTATATCATCGTTAGAAGAGCTAAAGGCTAAGGCGGAGATAATACGTATAGCTAGCGAATACCCCAATCTAGCTGAATCCTTCGCCTTAAACATGAGGTTGAGGCGATTTAAGATTTTCCCACTTTGGGGGGCGGCTGAGGTTTACCCCCCAGAAAGTGCTGATCTCGCCTTGGTCTCTCATGCTTCTCCCGATAGTCTTTTCAAGCATGGGCTAGTTCCTCTGACTTCGATTCTTCAGTCGAGTGCTTTTCTAGTTGCCCACCGGCATAGCTGGGAATATAAGGATATGAGCTTCTTGCTCCATTGCTTTCATGCTGTAGAGGGTATAGAGAAGGAGACAGTAAATAAAGAGTTGGAGACTAGAGGCAGTATGGAGAAGCAGGGATTCAGCCCCCAGTTTCCGGCTGCTGGTTTGTGGCTTGCTCTTCCTAATGGACACCAACAGCAACCTACCCTTGAATTCTTAAACCAGGTTGGTCTCAAAGTCTGGGATTACCCTTCGGAGTCTCGCCGCCCCAATATCAGCCTTGATGGTGTTAGTGTGAAAGTGATTCGACCTCAAGATATGCCTCTTCAGATTGCCAATAAGAATTTTGATCTAGCCATCACCGGTCAAGACTGGCTTTATGATCACCTTTGCCGTTTCCCCTCCAGCCCAGTGAAGGAACTTCTCAAATTGGGATTCGGTAAGGTGCGGATTGTAGCTGTAGTGAGCCAGGAATTGCCAGTAAGTAGTATTCAGAACTTAAGGGAACTATTGAGGGAAGGCAAACTCTCTACTCTCAGGATAGCCTCAGAATACATTAATATTGCCGACAGGTATGCTCGAGATAACCACCTTAGCCCTTATAGATTGATCCCCACATGGGGGGCAAGTGAGGTCTTCCTACCAGAAGATGCTGACTTGCTTATCGAGAATGTTCAGACAGGGCAAACTGTGGCCCAGCATAATCTCAAGATTATCGACACCATTTTCGAATCATCAGCTTGTCTTATTGGCAATGTACATACCTCTCCGCTTAAGCAACAGAAGATAGATTATGTTGTCCAAGTTCTCCGCCAGGCAGTAGTGACTAATGATAAAACTTTAAAGAGGGGGTAGATGTTATTATGGAGTTTCAGGCTATCATCTTTAAAAAAGAAGACCGAATCGCTACTATCACCCTAAATCGCCCTGAAGTCTTAAATGCCATAAACGAGCAAATGGGTGATGAACTATCCCGAGCAATCAAGGATGTATCACAAGATGATGATATCAGGGTACTAATCATTAAAGGGGCTGGTCGCGCCTTCTGTGCTGGGGCAGATTTCAGGTTTGGGATGGTAAGAGCTGAGGAGGTTACCCCTGAAAAGGCAGAGGCATTACCGGGATTTCACGAGGACTTGAGGAAAGGGAAACTTCTTCACAAAGGGCAACTAGATATAATCCTTGCCCTTCAGCGCCTGGATAAACCAACGATTGCTATGGTGAATGGACCAGCTGCTGGTTTTGGGTTTGACCTGACTTTAGCCTGTGACATGCGGATAGGCTCCCCTGAGGCAAGGTTTATGGTAGGCTTTACCAGGATAGGAATTCCTTCCGATACTGGAGGAACCTGGCTAATGCCACGGATTATGGGCTTGGGCAAAGCCCTGGAATATATCTTTACCGGTGATTTTTGTAATGCTGATGAAGCTTATAGAATAGGGCTGCTGAACAGACTCGTGCCTGCTGAGCAACTCGAAGAAGAAGCAATGGCATTGGCTCGCAAGATAGCAATGGGTTCCCCTATAGCTTATAGATTATCAAAACTGCAGGTATATCGAGGGTTGGAAACAGACCTAGAAACGGCACTAGCATTAGCTACTGCTTGTGTCTCAATAGCTATCTCTTCGGAGGATCATAAGGAGGGGATTAGAGCCTTCGCTGAAAAGAGACCACCCCAGTTCAAAGGTAGATGAAAAGGTTAAGAGAAAGCACGCCGAGCAAGACTCGGGATAAAGGTTAAAGGTTGAAGGAAAAGATTAAGCTTTTGGTAGTTGTCTGGAGCATTGGACTTTTAGGTGGTTTACTCTTTTGGCTTCTTCGAATAACCAAGAGGGTTAAGGTTGACGGCTACGATCGAAGAAAGTTAATCCCCAAGGATAGAGGACTAATTTTGATTCATAATCATCCCTCACTATGGGAACCAGCTTTATTACCCTTCTTATTTTTCCCTTGGTATCTTTTTTCATTGAGATTTGTTCCCTTTTCCGCCCCGGACAAGAAAAATTATTATGATAAATGGTGGTTTTGCTTCCTTAGACCAATTTGCATTCCTATTGAGAGGGGAAACCCGAAGGGGGAAGCGAGAGCTCTAAAAGAGATACAGGAGCATTTAGTCCAAGGCAAAGTTCTAATCTTAGCTCCGGAAGGGGGAAGAACTTTTAAAGGCGAGGAGTTTAGAGTAACCAGAGAGGGGAGAATAGATAATGTGGTGAGAGGCTTACCTGAGATTTATTTGGGGGATAATAAACGATTAAGAAGATTTAAGCCGGGAATCAGCTGGCTTATTTTTAATACCAAGACTAAAATTCTGCCGGTCTGGACGGAGGGAGGAGAAGGGGTTATTCCTAATGAATTTTCCTTTAAGCTTCCTTTCCCTCGCTTATGGAGACAAACCCGGATAAAGATTGGAGAACCATTACACTTAGGAGAACTGCCCAAGGATGAAATAATCGAATTTTTGGAAGATTCAATTCTAAAAGTAGGAGCCGGGGTCTAAGTTTAATAGGTGCTTGGGTTAGAATGAGGTAAATGCAGGTCGAAAAAGCTAAGGAAACAGGGTTTTGCTTCGGAGTCAAACGAGCTCTAAAACTTCTAGAGAAGGCTATTGAGGAGTATGGGGATGTAGAAACATTGGGCTTTGTGGTGCATAATCGCCAAGTAATTGACAACCTCAGTAAGTTTGGTGTAAAGGTAATAGAGAGCTTGGACCAAGTCAGAGGTAATGTGGTTATTATTCCTTCCCACGGGGTGTCCCCCCGTATAATAGAAGAGCTCCAGACTAGGAGTTTGAGGATAGTTGATGCTACATGCCCTATTGTTAAAAAAGCACATATGGCTGCCAAAGGGCTATCAAAAGGAGGGTTTAGCATAATTGTATTCGGGGATCCAGAGCACCCTGAGGTAAAAGGGTTGCTTGGTTGGGCTGGAGAGGGGGGGCTAGCAACGTTGGATACCGGGGTGGTTTCGAAGTTAGATGAGTTACCCCACCGCTTGGGATTCCTCTCCCAAACCACCCAAAATCCTGCCCACTTTGCCCATTTCGTGAATAATTTTATTGCCTTGTCTTTACCCCAGATTAGGGAATTACGCATTATTAACACTATATGTGATGTCACCAAACGACGTCAGACAGCAGCATTTGAGCTAGCCAAGAGAGTAAACCTAATGATAATAGTGGGGGGGGAGAGCAGTGCTAATACTCGCCGCCTCACTGAGATATGCAGTTCTACCGGGGTAGAAACACACCAGATTGAAACGGCGGCAGAAATTCAACCAAGCTGGTTGAGGGAGAAAAGCCGTGTCGGTGTGACCAGCGGTACTTCTACACCAGACCAGATCATAGAAGAGGTAATACTAAGACTAAAGGAACTTAGCGAAGACTCGGTCTGAGAGATTTGGAGTCTAACCGAGTTTAAGAAATAGGTGGAAGATAATTTCAACCATTGAGGTAGTAATTATGCAGATCAATGTAGCTCAACTACTTAAACAACCTATAGGGTCGAGTCACAGCTACAAAATAGATAGTGTTGTCAGCTTTGCTGAGAAAGAAATAGTTCAATACTATGTCCAAGGAGAGGTAGAGCTAATACGTATTGACCGGGGTATTTTGGTTAAAGGTACAGTTGGAGGCAAACTTAGCTTGACGTGTAGCCGCTGTTTAACCTTGTTTGATTATCCACTAACCTTTGAAATAAAAGAGGAGTTCTTCTCTTCCCTAGATGTGACTAGTGGTACTTCTTTACCCTTAACCGAGGATTCGGCCAACTTCATTATAGATGAGCATCATTTATTGGATCTGAGCGAGGCAGTGCGTCAATACGCTCTACTTGCTATACCAATGAAGCCATTGTGCTCTCCCAATTGTGCCGGGCTCTGCCCGGAGTGTGGAGCGAATCTCAACCAAGGAACTTGCCAATGTATACCAGGTTCTCGAAGGTCACCTTGGAGTGAGTTAGAGAAGCTGAATTCAGTAAGAAAGATGAGGTAATCAAATGGCGCCGTTACCCAAAAGAAAATATGCTAAGGCACGCCGCGGTAAAAGGCGAAGTCACCTATCCTTAACTTTACCAGCTACTGAACTTTGCCCTCAGTGTCATAACCTCAAGCTCTGTCACCACGTCTGCCCTACTTGTGGAAGTTATAGTGGCAGAGAGGTTATTGAGATCAAAAGTAAAAAGAAGCCGTGAGTATTAACTTTGGTTCCCCTCTAAAGTTTACAGAAATTTAACTTGGGATTAACCTCTTGTTAAAGACTGCTCTTATTGAGCTTTTTGGCATCGAACATCCTGTTATCCAAGGCGGAATGACGTACTTAGGGAATGCAGAGCTCGTGGCTGCAGTATCCAATGCTGGAGGACTGGGAGTCCTTGGCACAGGCAATGCCCCGCCTGAGTGGGTAAGGGAACAGATTGCTTTAGTCCAAATGTTAACGGATAGACCCTTTGGGGTAAATATTCTGCTGACTTCACCTTTTGTTAAAGAAGTGGTAAAGGTTGTCATCGCAGCCAGGGTACCTATTGTAGCCACTGGTGGGGGTAACCCGAGCCCTTATATCCCTGAGTTAAGAGTAGCTGGTCTAAAGGTGATGCCTGTAGTTTCAAGCGTTGTCTTAGCAAAGCACTTAGAAAGCTTAGGAGTCAATGCTCTGGTTGCCGAAGGGATGGAATCTGGGGGACACATCGGAGAATTAACTACCATGGCTTTAGTACCCCAAGTAGTGGACAGTGTGAGAATTCCGGTGGTGGCTGCTGGGGGGATTGCCGATGGACGAGGGCTGGTAGCTGCCCTGGCACTAGGCGCTCAAGGTGTTCAAATAGGAACCCGCTTTATCTGT
>CAZUZX010000002.1:0-33471 GCA_964624525.1 uncultured Dehalococcoidia bacterium
GTGGACGTCTCTGTCCACCCTATTGTAAAGGGACGACACAGAGTTCGTCCCCTACAATTATTAAACGGTCTCTTAAATATCCATAGTTATAACAATGGTTGAAAAACTCCTTTTTACCTGGAGCGGCGGCAAAGATAGCACCATGGCTCTTTACGAACTACAGATGACCCACGGTTATGAGATATTAGCACTGTTAACCACCGTAACAGAAGACTATGATAGAATCAGCATTCATGGTATACGGCAGATTTTGCTCGAGCAACAAGCAGCCTCTTTGGGTTTTCCTCTGGAGAAAGTCTTTATTTCCAAGAACGCCTCTAATGAAGAATATGAATATAAAATGCGAGACATTCTTGAAAAATATCTGTCGGCTGGTGTCTCATCGGTAGCTTTTGGAGATATCTTTTTAGAAGAGGTGAGAAAATATCGCCAGGACAACCTATCAAAGATAGGGATGACAGCAATCTTCCCTCTATGGAGAAGGAATACCACTGAACTTGCTCATAGATTCATAGATTTGGGTTTCAAGGCAGTTATTACCTGCGTTGACTCAAATGTTCTCGATAGAACATTTGTTGGCAGGGTCTTCGATGAGCAATTCTTATCTGAACTTCCTTCTAGCATTGACCCTTGCGGTGAGAATGGAGAATTTCATTCATTTGTATATGACGGACCGATATTTCGGAAGAGGATATTACACACCATTGGGGAAGTTATTTTGAGAGATAATCGTTTTTACTATTGTGATTTGATACCTACCCTATAGCTTCCAGATGCTTCTTAGTTGTTTGTAGTCAATGACAGAGCTCATGGCGATATTTTCCGCCTCTATACCCGCCTCCTCAGCAGCAGCTACTGGGTTCAACCCGCCAATAAGGATCATCCCCACTCTATTTAGTTCTACCGGAACCTCGCAAACTGGCTCGCTAGTATTTCCCATGATTAGCAAACCTCCCAGACCGGCTTCTTTTAATCGGGAAATCACTGTCTCAGCTATAGGACGACATTGAACCGGGATCTCCCTAAAGTTAGCCAATATCTTTCCTTCCCCTTTTCTAGCTACCTCGCCAACGCTAGTCATTTTGCCTCTAATGAATATCTCTGAGGGATCCAGAGAGGAGCCGGCATAATGTATAAGTTCCACAAAACGGAGCGGCTTACGGTTTCTAATTTGAAGTATACCTCCAAATCTGGAGTCTATTGGAATGCCGGCTTTAAGTAGGGCACCGTTGATAATAATGCTGCATACTGTAGCAAAGCCAACTTTTCCTTCCGGGATAATTATCTCCCCTAGTTTCTTTCCCTCTTCAGCTACGGCTACTAGATCACCCACGCAGAGGTCAGCCTTGAAAGCACTCTTCATTGTCTCTAAAGCTTGGGGGAATTTCTCCCCGGGGAAAAAGGAGATATTAATGGGAACCTGCCCACTGCGCCTCTCCCAATCAAAGGTAGTGCGAAAAGCAAGTAGCTCAATTCGGTTGATAACAAAGCCGACCTTGTCACTGACTAAGGCATTTTTCAACTCTTCCACCCCAGCTTGAGTGATAAGCCGTCCATCTCTCCCCATAGCCTGGGTAAACCCTCGCTCATCCATTAGCTTTAGATGGTATCTCACCGCCCTTTCAGTAAGGTCAATACCGTAGTCTTTTAGCTGGCGGGCAATAACTCTTGCCCCTAGTGGCTCTACTGACTCATGCAGCACCCTGAGGATAGCAATTACTTTTCTTTCCACACCAATACTATCAGAACCAATCATCACTTCCTCCTAACATATTTTGCGGTAGCAGCGAGGCAACAAGGTTGTTTTCTTTAGTTCAGAAATTCCTTCACTATCTCCCCCACATGTCCTGCTATAGCCGGGGAGGCAGTAAGACCAGGCGATTCTATTCCTATCAGATTTATTAAGCCCGGCAAGCCTCTTTTGTCCTCATGGGCAATGACAAAATCTCGGAAGCCTTCCCCCGGTCCCTGGAGCTTGGGTCTTATCCCGGCAAAGTCAGGCTCCAGGTCTTCAAGTTCAAGAAAGGGAAGAAATCCTTTGACGAACTGGTAGAAAACCCCTTTTTGGCTTTCATCCACCCCATAATCTAACTCCTTAGTATACCGAATATTAGGGCCGAGTCTCATCTTCCCTTCAAGATCCAAATTGGCATGAATCCCCAAACCAGCCTGCTCTGGGGTAGGGTAGATGAGCCTTCTGATAAGGTTTCTTTTCTTCGAATTCACGCCAAAGTATTCGCCTTTACAAAAATGAAGCTGGTAACCTGCCTGAGCTATATCTATTCCAGCCAGCCCGGCTACCTTATCTGAATTTAGACCAGCGGAGTTTATTAAAATACGGGTGATAAAAGAAGAAATACCCTGGCGTTCTCTTATCTTTACCTTATATTTTACCCCTGTCCTTTTTATCCCTGTCACTTCTGAATCAAAGACAAACTTTACCCCCTTCTCCTTTGCTTTCTCATAGAAAAACTTCATCAGAGCATGGGAGTCAAGAATTCCTGAGGAGGGAGAAAAAAGCCCCGCGATTCCTTCCACATTCGGTTCAAGCTTTTTGAGTTCATTTCTCGAGAGGAGCTTTAGGTCTTCCACCCCATTCCTTTTTCCTTGTTCATAAAGTTTTTCCATCACTCCAATTTCATCTTCCCTGACTGCGATGATGACCTTTCCCAGCTTTTGGTAGGCTAAATTGTGTTTCTCACAAAGTTCATAGAGCAAAACTCTACCTTTAACACAAAGCTTTGCTTTGAGGGAATTTGCGGGGTAGTGGATTCCAGCATGAATGACCTGGCTATTTCTACTGCTGGTCTCGAGTCCAAAAGTGCGGTTCCTCTCAAAGACAAAAACATCTTTCCCCTCCAGCGCCACTGCGGAAGCTATCGCTAAACCGACAACACCCGCGCCTACAATAGCAATATCAATTTCTGAAGGCATTCCAAATATTTACTTTTCCTATCCTATGGGCTGAATTTTTCCTCCATACCCAACCCAGGGTCTAACCCCTTCTAGAGGAACCCCAAGGTAATTTTCTTTCAATGATTCTATCCCAGGATTTTTTCAACCTCTTCTGCATCCGTGTCTGAGACAAGAGGAATGCCACTTATCTGAGCCGCTTCTGGAGTCAGTGCAGCGATATCATTGCGAGTTATGTGCTCAAGGGCAAACTTTCGAGCGCCACACATCAATTGGCGCAGGCCTTGCGCCAGCCGCTCGTAATAAGTGTAAAGCCCAATAGCTGCCGTTGGTATCTCCTCGTAGTCTTTGCCATACTCTCTTTTCAGTCCTTCGGCTGTAACAAAAACAGCTTCCCTCGTTTTACCGAACCGCTGCAGGTAAACAGGAGGCTGTCCGCTATCTATCGCTTGACCGATAGTCTTACCAACCATAGCCGCAGCAAGGGGTGCTCTTGCCATGCCTATTGCTTTCGTGTAGGGAGCACACAGTGCCAAGCCCTTAACTATTTGGTCTTCCAAAACAAATCCGCCGCCAAGTACAATGTCAGGTACATATTCGCCTCTCTCGGCCACACGATTGCAGTATTTGTAGGCTAGCGACCACAGTTCGATACCGGGCACGCCCCACTCGTTCATCATACGCCACGGGCTCATGCCAGTACCGCCGCCGGCAGCATCAATAGTGAGGTAATCAATTTTTGCTAAAGAGGAAAACTTGATGGCACGAGCAAGGTCCGCGGGCCTGTAGGCGCCGGTCTTCAGCGAAACATGTTTGGCACCAGCATTCCGCAACTGGCTGACACTCTTAAGGAAACCCTCTTCTGTAACCATGCCAACGCGAGAGTGCCTCTCAAACTCAGTAAAAACACCCTTCTTGAACTCGTCTATTCGAGCAGGGTCAAGTGGGTCGGGAAGAACAATATAGCCTCGTTTCTTAAGGAGTTGTGCCTTCTCAAGACTCTTGATTTTGACCTCACCGCCTATATCCTTCGCTCCTTGCCCCCATTTCAGCTCCACTACCCTAACGCCTAGCTTCTCTAGGGCATACTCCAGCACACCAAGTCGGCTATCCTCAACATTTGCCTGCACGACAATAGCACCATAGCCATCACGTTGCCATCCTTGGTAGAGTTTCACCCGCCACTCAAGTTCGGGTGAATGAACTACTCTTCCCCTCTCTATCTTTGAGTCGGTATCCATTCCGCATACATTCTCACCAATGGTAAGTAGTATACCTGTTATTGCGGCACCGATGGCTAAACCTTCCCAGTTCTGCTTAGCGACATTGGTAGAGCCAAGGCCAGAAATGACCATTGGTAGACGCAACTTGATTCCCTTATCGTAACCTAGCCTTGTCTCAAGATTCACATTTGTGAAGATAGCCTTGTCAGAGTCTTCCTCTATACCGACCGCACCAACAGCAGTTCCCATTATGTTGAAATGGGATAGGTCGACAGGATAGGCCTTCTGCGATGCGGTGGTAATGATGCCGAATGGCTGTGGATAGATAACCTCGTGCCCGCGGTAGGCGCTCTTACCAATTTCGCACATACCGATACAGCCTTCGACACAAGTGACGCACATTCCACTTATGGGGCACCAGTCGCCACCTGTCCTGTTCTTAGTCAACGTCGCGGCTGTTGCATTATACCTTGTCAATGTCATCTCTATTCTCCTTCTAGCGTTTTACAGGTTGCCTTATTCCTTGATTGGCTCTTCATTACTAGTAAACCTTATGGCCATGCGGGCCGACACTTTCTGAGCATGCTGTACACACAAGGCAGGTCTCCACAGGTACGAAGTTCTGGCATCCCCCACAAAGACCATCTATGAGGTTGCTTGCTGTACAGGCTCGTTCGCAGACCGGGCATATCCATTCACAACCACCGCAGTTGCGACATTCCTCTGGGGTGACTCCAAAAGCTGTTGCCACCCGGCGCGACGTACCGCGGCCAACAAACCCGATACCGCCGGACTTCATCTGCTCTTTGCAATAGCGCACGCAGCGTCCGCAGAGAATGCAACACCTGTCCTTTATCTTGAAGCGTATCTTATTAACGCCCATACTGGACGCCATATCCTGAAGTGTCTTTGAGTTCGGGCAGGAAGCGAGCAACAGTTCGACAATCAGCTTACGAGCCTTCTTCACCTTCTCTGAATTCGTAAGGACCACTTGTCCTTGCTCCACTGGCAAGGTGCAGGATGCTTCCAGGGATGACCGGGTGTTGTTAACTACTTCAACTAAACAAAGACGACACTCGCCGTAGGAAGTGAGGCCAGGATAATAGCAAAGAGTTGGGATAATGATGCCCATTTCTCTTGCCGCTTCAAGAACTGTTGCCCCTTCTGACGCTCTGGTTTTTATTCCATCAATAGTTAGTTCAGGCATGCTTCTCTCTCCTTATGATACTGTGATTGCCTCAAACTTACAGTTGTCGCGGCAAAGCCCACACTTGATACACTTTTGTGGATCGATCTTATGCACCTTTTTCTTTTCTCCTGATATTGCCTCCTGGGGACACTCTCTAGCACAAACTCTGCAGCCGGTGCATTTCTCCTCGTTGATAGTAAAGGTAATAAGCGCTTTGCACACGCCTGCGGGGCAAAGTTTCTCTTTTATATGAGTCTCATATTCGTCACGAAAATATCTAATAGTTGAGAGAACAGGGTTGGGAGCAGTGCCACCTAAAGCACAAAGAGAGGCCTCCTTGATGACACCACCCAATTCCTCTAGAAGTTCGACATCTTCCTCCTCACCTCTCCCCTCCGTTATATCGGTGAGAATATCGAGCATTCTGTCCAATCCTTCGCGGCAGGGCACGCATTTGCCGCAGGATTCTTCCGTGAGGAATTTAAGGAAATATCTTGCCACATCCACCATACAGGTGCCCTCATCCATGACTATCATGCCACCTGAGCCCATCATTGAACCTGCTTCGGTAAGCCTATCAAAATCAACGGGTAGGTCAATCAAGCTCTCAGGAATGCAGCCGCCTGATGGTCCTCCTGTCTGCACAGCTTTGAATCTCTTGTCATTAGGGATGCCACCACCGATGCCGTAGATTATTTCTCTGAGCGTAATGCCCATTGGCACCTCAACTAACCCGGTGTTGTTTATCTTGCCTACCAGAGAGAATATCTTGGTGCCCTTGCTACCGGCGGTGCCGATTTGTGAATACTGGTCGGAGCCATAGTTAATGATGAAGGGTACATTGGCCCATGTCTCGACATTGTTAAGGTTGGTGGGTCGATCGTAGAGTCCCTTCATAGCGGTGTGAATATGCTTGGGACGTGGCTCACCAACTTTCCCCTCCAAGGAGGCCATGAGGGCAGTCGATTCACCGCAGATAAAGGCACCCCCACCTCGCGAAATCCTGATATCAAAGTCAAAACCGGAACTGAGGATGTTCTCGCCAAGCAGGCCATAGTTCCTCGCTTGTTCCAATGCTATCGTAAGGTTGGTCACCGCCAAGGGGTATTCATGCCGGACATAGACATATCCATGGTGTGAGCCTATCGCATATGCGCCAATTATCATCCCTTCAATGATGCTGTGAGGGTTACCTTCAAGCAGGCTCCTGTCCATATAAGCGCCAGGATCGCCCTCGTCAGCGTTACAAATAACATAGCGGATGCCATCTAGGGATGGGGCATTACGGCAGGACTCCCATTTTCTGGCTGTGGGAAATCCGGCACCACCGCGGCCGCGTAGTCCAGATTTTTTGATTTCCGCAATTATTTCTTCGGGTTGCATATCGAAGAGCACTCTAGATAAAGCGGTGTAACCACCTATAGCGAGGTAGTCCTCGATGTTCGTGGGGTCGATGACACCATTATTGCCAAAGATAAGCCTTTGCTGCCCCTTATAAAAGGGAACTTCACTTTCGAGATGTGCCTCCTTTCCACTCACCGGGTCAACATAAAGAAGCCTATCTATAATGTTGCCCTTCATGACCGTCTCGGCGATTATTTCAGGAGCATCGTTTGAAGTAACCCGCTGGTAGAATACTCTTTCAGGATAAATTACAACCAGCGGACCACGCTCGCAGAAACCGTGGCAGCCTGTCATTTTCAATTCAACCTGCTTGCCTAGTCCTTGTTGCCTAATTGCTTTCTTGAGGGCGTTGGCTACATCCTCGCACCTATACGCGTGGCAGCCGGTGCCGCCACAGATTGAGATATGGGGTTTTTCTGGCTTGCGCTTCTCCAGTATCCTGGCTCGCGATTGTTCCAGTTCAACCACCGTCCTCAGCTTCTTCATACTTCTTATCATTCCGGGTTCCTTCTTCTATTTTCTAAGACCTTCTTGACTTTCCCAGGACTCATTTGTCCATGGTACTTGCCATCTACAACCACGATAGGTCCCAGGGCACACGCTCCGAGGCAATTTACCGTCTCGAATGTGAAACGCATGTTTTCAGTTGTCTCACCGGGCTCGATGCCAAGTTGTCTTTTCACTTCATCGCGCACCGCAGGGGCACCTCTCACATGGCAGGCAGTGCCAAGACAAACGGTGACTATGTGCTCACCGTGTGGCTTCAGACTGAATGCCTTGAAAAAGGTCGCCACACCATAGACCTGTATCAACGGAAGACCTAACTGACTCGCTACTGCTCTGAGAGTGTCTTCCCGTAGATAACGATATTCAGCTTGTATGTCCTGGAGTATAGATACGAGACTGTCACGACTACAGCCGTATTTGTTGACAATCGCCTCTACTTTTTCAAGATCGTCTTTCATCCGTTAGTCACCCCTCTAATAAAGCTCCTATTTTTTATTCTCAAATTCTTACTGGTATTCCCTTATCTGCCAAATACTTCTTTGCCTGGGGAATAGAGATTTCCCCAAAATGGAAGATAGAAGCCGCTAGTACTGCCGATGCTTTGCCCAAAATTACCGCCTCGTATAAGTGTTCCAGTTTTCCTGCCCCCCCGGAGGCGGTAATCGGAATACTCACCGCCTCTGACACTGCTCTGGTCATTTCCAAATCATAGCCCTCTTTGGTGCCATCGGCGTCTTTGCTGGTAAGGAGAATCTCTCCGGCGCCCAACTTTTCCACCTTTTTCGCCCATTCCACAATATCAAGCCCTGTCCCCTCAGTACCACTTTTAATCACCACTTCCAATCGAGGAAGCCCACTCCCCTTGGGGTTCTTCTTCCCATCAATGGCAACAACGAGTTTTTTCTTTCCAAACTTCTTCGCCGCTTCCTTTATGAGGTCGGGGTTCTTGACCGCAGCAGTATTGATTGAAGCCTTATCCACTCCAATGTCAAATAGGTCCTTCATATCCGCAATGCTTCCTATGCCGCCACCTACGGCGAAGGGAACAGTGACCACATCACAGACTTTTTTGACCCATTCCAGCCTTGTCTTCCTATTCTGCACGGTAGCGAAGATGTCGAGGAAGACGAGTTCATCTGCTCCCTCCTTGCAATAAGCTTTCGCTGCCTCTACCGGATCACGGGCGTCTCTTAGGCTAACGAACTTCACCCCTTTGACCACCCGCCCATCCTTTACATCCAGGCAAGGTATAATCCTTACCCCTTCCATACTCGTTTCCCCTTCTGGTGAGATTTAATGTAATACCCCACCAAGTATAAATTATATTTAATACATAGGTAACCGTTTACCTAAGATAACGTAGAAAAGGGGGGCTTGTCAAGTATGAGATTGCTCCGCTCGCAATGACAGGCAGGAATTGCTAAACATTTTCTTTAGGCAAGAAGCAAAAATAGGGCTTTGTCTAGGCTAGTCTCATGGTTAGCAGAGACGCTCCCACATAGACGAGGATACCAATAGCCAGAGAGGGAACTAGTCCAAGCCGCGGCATGAGGAAGAACAAGGCAGCAACATAGGCTAACCAGGCAGGAGTCATAATGAGCATGCTTTTGACATAGGAAATGGTGTGTTCTTTACCTCCCGAGGCATAAATGGTGCATAGAGTGATGACACTAATGGAAGGGAAGAAAGCGATGAAGGCAGCGCGTAAACTTTCAGCACGGCTGCCAAAGTAGGTTACCAAGGTGATAATTGTCCCACCAAGGAGAAAATAAAGTGCCGTAATTTTAAAGCCCATATGTTTTCCTTCCTTCTGCCTCGCTAGAGAATGGGCAAATACTTCTTCAGTTCATAATCTGTCACCCGGGTTCGATAATTATCCCATTCAATCTTCTTGCTTTGGATAAAAGTGTAGAAGACATGGTCACCCAAGGCTTTTCTCACTATTTCACTCTTTTCCGCGAGTTGAATTGCCTCTGCCAAGCTTCCTGGCAGTATCCCTATACCTCTTCTTTCTCTCTCCTGGGGGCTCATTTCATAGACATTCTCCTCTATTGGCTCCGGCAGGTCATATTCTTTCTCTATCCCCTCCAGTCCTGCTGCCAGCATCACACTGAAGGCAAGGTAAGGGTTGGTGTTAGATGTCATAGTATAGAGCAAACTCGTAAGGATGCGGCATATTTCGCACTGGTTCCACCTCCTTGGCGAGTTTGAATTTGATCCAAGCTTGGATCAAATCTTCGGTGAATACCCCTCCTTTTAGTAGAAACTCGTGATCTTCACTCAATGCATGTAGAGCTTCCTCTAAAGAGGTCGGTAGTGCTTTGATCTTTGCTCTTTCCTTCTCGCTCATCTGAAGAATGTCAGCATCAAAAGGACCAAATCCTTCCGCAGTGGGGTCTATCCGGTTCTCTATGCCATCAAGCCCGGCCATTAACATAGCCGATAGGGCGAGGTAGATGTTGCATGTGGCATCTGGTGGTCGAAATTCTATCCGCTCGTTTTCTTTATTTATGTCGTAGGCTGGAATGCGAATAGCTGCAGTCCGGTTAGCCGCAGCAAAGAACAGGTTTACCGGCGCCTCATAGCCGGGGACTAGCCTTTTGTAAGAATTGGTGCTTGGGCTAGTGAATGCTAGAAGCGCTGCGCCATGTTTCAGCAGGCCACCAGCATAGTTTAGTCCCAATTGACTTAATCCAGCGTAGCCTCTCTTATCATAGAATAGAGAGGCTTTGCCATCAGACAGATACTGATGGACGTGCATGCCACTGCCAGCTTCTCTATACAGAGGTTTTGGCATGAAGGTAACGGTCTTTTGGTGCTGTCGAGCAATGTTCCTAATGATGTATTTCATTAGCATTACAGCATCTGCTGCCTCGAGCAGTGTACTATGTAGGACCTCTACCTCTACCTGCCCAGGGCCACCAACCTCGTGATGATGATACTTTACAGGTATTCCAGCATCGAGCATTATTCTGACCATGCTATCTCTAATATTGGAAGTAGTATCCGCAGGAGGGAGGCCTTGATATCCCCCCCTCATGGCAAACTTATATCCTAAACTCGGTTTTTCCTCCCTCTCGGTTTTCCAGAACGCCTCCTCAGAGTCGATAAAGTAGAAGGACTCATTGACCTCAGAGCCATATCTGATGTCATCAAAGATGTAAAACTCCAGCTCTGGGCTAAATAGAGCTATGCCTTTGTCAATAGACTTCAGATACTCTACAGCTTTCTTTGCAACACTGCGTGGAAATCGGGAGTAGACAGATTTATCTGGTTCAAAGATGTCGCAGATTATGCTCAGCGTTTTCATGGCATAGAATGGATCGACAATTCCTGTTTTAGGGTCTGGGATTATCCTCGCGTCGCCTGCTTCAACCTTCTTGTAGCCGGGGTAACTCGAAGCATCTATGCCAATACCTTTGGTAAATGTTGTCTCGTCAAATCGGTTGACCGGCACAGATAGGTGATGCCATCGCCCAGGCAGGTCGATGACTTTAAAGTCTATCATTTCCACATTTTGACCCCTGGCAAATCTGAGCAACTCCTCCTTTGTTGAAAACATGTATATCCTCCTTGCTAAAAGACTGTATTCATTAGAAGAAGACTAGAGTTTTTTGGTCCCTTTTAGATTTCCTATTAATCCTTGGCTTCTATGGCAGACTTAGCCATAGCTTTAAACTGTGGCAGTGATTGCCTACCGAGATTGTCGCCATTGCGCAGGCGAACTGAGACAGTCAAGGTAGCCACCTCCTTATCGCCGACGACCAACATATAAGGAATCTTCTCTAGCTGTGCCTCACGAATCTTAAAATTCATCCTTTCCGAGCGGGCATCCACACAGGTGCGCCAACCTTCGGCTTTTAGCTCCGCTTCTATTTTATAAGCATAATCCAGGTGGCGGTCGGCTATGGGAATGACTACGGCCTGAATTGGTGCGAGCCATAATGGAAAGGCGCCGGCATAGTGCTCGATGAGCAAGGCTAAAAAGCGCTCCATGCTTCCCAGAATAGCGCGATGAATCATGACTACCAGATGGGGTTGACCATCCTCGCCCACATAGGTAACTTGGAAGCGTTCTGGCAGGTTGAAGTCTACCTGAACGGTAGGCCCTTGCCACGCTCGCCCTAGAGCATCCTGGAGCTTGATATCAATTTTTGGTCCATAAAATACCCCGGCTCCGGGGTCTATTTCATAAGGCAACTGGAGGCGATGGAGGGCTTTCTCTAGTGTTTGAGTAGCCTCATCCCAGATCTGGATGGTGCCGGCATACTTTTCCGGGCGGGTGGAGAGGAACACCTGATATTGCTGAAATCCAAAGGCTTCCATCATGAAGCGAGTGAGTTCCAATACTTCTATTATTTCATTCTCTAGCTGGTCAGGGCGGCAGAAAATATGAGCATCATCTTGGGTAAATCCTCTCACTCTAGCTAGCCCATGCAGTACCCCAGAGCGCTCATAACGATAAACTGTGCCTAGTTCTGCCCAGCGTAGGGGCAACTCCCGATAACTACGAACCCTGGTCTTATACATTAAGATATGCCCCGGACAGTTCATCGGCTTGATAATATACTCCTGCCCCTCAACATCCATCGGAGAGTAGAGGTAATCTCGATACATCTCCCAGTGTCCGCTAGTCTTCCAGAGTCCGGCTTTAAAGATATGGGGGGTATATACCAGGTCATACCCTCGCTTAAGATGTTCCTGCCTCCAGAAATCCTCAATAAGGTGGCGAACTAAAGCCCCCTTAGGATGCCAGTGGACTAATCCTGGTCCAGCTTCCTCATGAAGACTAAAAAGATCGAGTTCCTTACCCAGCTTTCTATGGTCACGCCTTTCTGCTTCCTCAAGCTTATGAAGGTATTCCTCTAGGGACTGCTGGCTTTCGAAGGCTGTGCCATAAATCCGCTGTAGCATAGGTCTGCACTCATCCCCACGCCAGTAAGCTCCAGCGATGCTTAACAGCTTGAAAGGACCAATCTCACCAGTAGCGCTTAAGTGTGGTCCACGACAGAGGTCAACAAAAGAACCCTGACGATAGACGGAAAGTGACTCATCACCAAGGTCATCAATTAATTCCAGCTTATAGGGTTGGGAGGCGAAGATTTGTCTTGCTGCCTCTTTATTTACCTCTTCCCTCATGAAAGGTAGGTTAGCTGCGATAATCTCCCTCATTTTCTCCTCGATTCGGGGAAGATCCTCAAGGGAAAGCGAGCGAGGTAGGTCAAAGTCATAATAGAAACCATCCTCAATAGATGGACCGATGCCCAGTTTCGCCTCAGGGAGAAGCGATAGCACCGCCTGAGCCATCACATGGGCTGCCGAGTGACGCATTGTCTCTAGCTTTTTCGTCTCTTGCTCAGCCATTATTGGGCTATATTATCAGGATATGGTAACTAGGGCAAGAATCCCCCGAAACTAAAAGCTGAGAACCAAAAGCTCTCAGCCCCAAGAATACTAACTTATGGTGGGCGGTAGTGGATTTGAACCACTGACCCCTGCGATGTCAACGCAGTACTCTAACCACTGAGCTAACCGCCCAACTGGGAAAAACTTATCAAATATATTGAGCCAAGTCAAGCGCATTTTGAGAGAGTGTTTAGCAATTCTAACTGTTATTGCTATGAAAATAGGCTTTCATCCGTTCGCCCTGAGCCTGTCGAAGGGCTGTTCATGGTTCGACAAGCTCACCACGAACGGCATCTAGTACATCAAATTTTATCCTTTGTGATGCCGATGATAATTGGCATGAATGATTCCGAGCGAAGCGAAGAATCTAGACCCTTCCCCTTCACTTCGTTCAGGGTCGGGGTGACAAAATAAACATCCTCTCTTGAGAAACTGATATAATTATAAAACAGGAAAATTTGAGAGACTAAAAAATACCCTGGCTAATTGAGGGGGATTAGATGGATGAGATGAAAAGTGCTTTTGAAAAGGCAATGGAAAGAGTGGGAAAGATTGAGAAGGCTTCGGAAGAGGAACTCCTAAGATGGAAGTATGTGCCAGAAGGGCAAAGATTAGCTGTCAAATATCTTAAGGATGAATGTAATCTCACCGTTGAGCTGGGTAAGTATGGAGACGAGGCAAAACACTTTATAGTTGAGGGGGCGGAAGAGGTACTTCTGAGGAATATCAATCTACCCGCAAACGACTTTGCCCGGAAGAGCAATAAAAAGGCAATGGAAGCGATTAAGGCACTAAAAAGGGATAAGGCTGGGGTGGAAAATGTCTACAGTAAAATCAGGCGTATTTTTGCCCACTATGAACAGGAGGGTGAGCAACAGAGAAGACAAGCCTATGAGATGCTGAAGCAAGATTTCCAAGCCAAAATCCAGCAAGCAATTCAGCAACAAGGTGGTTTACCCGTGGGGGCTAAGATCAATGTAGAGAATCAGCCACAATTCCAACAAGAGTGGCGCATGGTTTTAACTCAACTGGATTCTCAATACCAGAAGCTACTTGAGGAATACAAGCAGGAGATAACTAGCATACGCTAAGAGATAAATTCCTTTTCAAAAGCTTGGTAAGCTTTAGCATCGAAGAGACAAAAAACTACCCTTTCTAAACCAGTTTCCCCCTGTAGATAGCTAATAGTATTAGAGAGCATGATTTTAGCACATCTATCGATGGGAAAACCGAAAATGCCGGCACTTATCGCCGGGAAGGCGATACTCTTAAGTTTGTGCTCATCCGCAAGCTTAAGGCTATTTAAGGTAGCGTTTTTTAGTTTTTCATCTTCGTTTCCCTCGCCGTAGCGAGGTCCCACCGCATGGATGACGTATTTAGCCTTAAGATTACCTCCGGTAGTAATCACGGCACCCCCAACGAAGGTTCCGCCAATTCTATCGCATTCCTCTTGAATCTTTGGTCCTCCCTTTCGAGCGATAGCCCCAGCAACCCCTCCTCCTAACTTTAGAGCTGAGTTAGCGGCATTAACAATGGCGTCAGTTTCAAGCTCGGTAATATCACCTTGAACCAACTCAATGGTGGAGTTGTTAATCTTTTTCCTCGTAAACCATCCCCTTCCAAGGCTTTTAACACGTTACCGCATCAAGCCTTGTTTCTTATATTCTTGCGCCCATTGGGAATAAAATGAAGGACCATCCACCACCCACATCAGATGCTTCTCTGAAATCTTCCCCACAATTTTGGCGGGCACACCAGTAACAAAGGAGCCACTGGGAATTTGCATTCCCCTAGTAACCACAGCACCCGCAGCAATAATACAGTCATCGCCAGTCTCAACTTCATGAAGAACAGCAGCATTTATGCCAACTAACACTTTATTCCCAATCCTTCGCGCATTGACTACCGCACCATGTCCAATGACCACATTATCACCAATATCTAAGGATGGAGGAGCACCATGAACTACAGCGTTATCCTCAATATGGCTGTTATTGCCAATCCTTATGCTACCAAAATCACCTCTGACTACTGCCCCTGGCCAGACAGTGCAGTTTTCACCAATCTCCACATCTCCTACTATATAAGCACTCTCGCTAACCAGAGCTGAATCAGCTATCTTGGGCTTCTTATCACCGAGACTTCTTATCAACCCGCTACCTCCTTGATTTACGTCTTTTAGGAATGGCATAATAAGATAACTTATATCTTCGCGTCAATAGCAGCTTCGACCTCAAAGAGAGGCGAACCTTTATAGTTCAATAGAAAAGGAGAAAAGACAGCAATGAAGAAGGAACTGATGGAAATCCTTGCCTGTCCATTATGCAAGGGAGATCTTCAGCTTAATATCGAAGCAGAAAGTGAGAAGGAAGTGGTCACTGGTTCTCTCTATTGCGCTAAATGTAATCAGCGCTACCCCATTGTGGACTCTATCCCTAACCTTCTTCCCCCAGAGTTGAGGGATTAAAAGTTTAATCTCCCTCAGGGAAATAGGTCACGCAGCACTGCGGCGATTCCCATACTTGGATACTCGAGATAGAAATGCTCGTCCCTCGAAGCTGAGCTTGAAGTCTACTATAAATAGTAGAAGCGATATTCTCTGAGGAGGGATTAATCTTATCAAAGGGTGGTATCTCATTCAAGCAAGTGTGATCGAATTTACTCAATATTTCCTCCAATTGTCGTCTCAGTTGAACGAAATCATAGGCTAAACCAACATCATCTATCTGCTCTGCTCTGATAGTAGCTACTACTTGGAAACGATGCCCGTGGAGGTTCTCACACTTACCCTGATAGCCTCTTAAATAATGAGCCGCATCAAAGTGCTGTTGAACAGAAACCTCATACATCTTTAGCCCCCCGGTTCCACTTTTTAACTCCCTCTAATCCTTCTACCCTCCTCACCAGCTCTCTCACTGTCCTCCGGCTCACTGGGTGGATCAGCTCGGGAGCAATCTCCACCAAAGGGACAAGCACAAAGGCTCGCTCCTCTAAGCGGGGGTGGGGAATGGTTAATTGCGGTGAGTGAATAACTTGGTTAGCATAGAATAGAATATCAATATCAATGGGGCGGGGGGCATTAGGAAAGCTAGGCACCCTGCCCAAAGCTGCCTCAATCTCCTTGACCAGAGAAAGTAATTCCTCCGGGGTAAGAGAGGTAGTTACTTGGCAGACTGCATTAAGAAACCGAGCCTGCTCACTATAACCCACCGGTTCAGTCTCATAAAGGGAGGACATCTGCTCTACGCGCATCTGTTGGGCTAAGAGTTCAATCGCTTTTATTAGGTTATGTTGGCGGTCACCCAAATTCGACCCTAGACCAAGGTATACAGTTACCAAGTCCAGCCTCTAAGCGAGAGGGTGTTTATCAACCCTACATGCCATTCTGAGCGAAGCGAAGAATCATTCATGCCAATTACCATCGGCACCACGATGAATGAAAATAAGTATGCTGGGGCGTTCGTGGTGAGCTTGTCGAACCATGAACAGCCCTTCGACAGGCTCAGGGCGAACGGATGAAAGCCTATTTTCATAGCAATGACATTACTGAACGCTCTCTAAGTTGCCGTCTTAGGGCATCTTCCCCTCACGATAGCATCGCTCATCTGACACACTCGCACCATTTGATAGACATCATGCACTCGCACCATGTCAGCCCCTTTGGCAATACTAATAGCTACCGTGGCTGCTGTTCCTTCCAGGCGCTGGTCTGCGGGCAAGCTAAGGACTAAGCCAATCATTGACTTACGGGAGGTGCCTACTAGGATAGGTCTATCTAAAGACCGAAGCTCATCCAAGCGGCAGACAATCTCCAAGTTCTGTTCTAGCGTTTTGCCGAAGCCTATGCCCGGATCAATAATGATATTTTCCCAAGCTACCCCCGTCTCTAGTGCCAACTTGATGCTTCTTTTCAAACTAGAGATAACTTCAGGGATAATCTCCTGGCAAGGGGTATGGCGCTGGTTACTGGTGAGGATAATAGGCACTTTCCATTCTGCTGCCAGCTCAGCTAACCGGGGGTCATGTTTTAAGCCCCAGACGTCATTTATCATCCGAGCCCCTGAAGAAAGAGCCCGTTGGGCTACCTCCGATTTATAGGTGTCAATGCTCAACGGCAAAGGCACTTCATTAGCCAGCCGCTCTATTACTGGTATCACCCGGTGCAACTCTTCATCTACAGATATAGGGTTTGCGTTAGGGCGGGTTGACTCCCCCCCAATATCCAAGATATCAGCTCCCTCAGTTACAAAGCGCTGCGCCTGGGCTACAGCAGCCTCAATATCTCCCAAGCCATCGCCTGAGAAGGAGTCTGGACTAACATTGATAACACCCATAATGTAAGTCCTTTCCCCCCATCTAAATTCCTTATTTCCGCAACGAGTGATGCCTAGAGTAGAGCTATCCATTCCTTAACCTTAGTAGCTTTTTGAGATTGGATGCAGCTATATTCTAACACAGTAACCTAGACTTGAGAACGGCTTGGAGGAGTTTGGAGCGAATTGACAATAGACCAGTAAGCACATAAAATTGAAATCAGAATTACTAAGATAAACGGGGGATGCGAAAATGGCAAATCAAATAGGTAAAAGATATTGCTGTGCCAAGTGTGGCGCGGAGTTTATCGTTACCCGCGGCGGTGAAGGCACCATTCACTGCTGTGGTCAACCTATGACTTTAAAGAAGTAAAGCTACGAGGTTATAGAGTAAAATGGCAAATCAATTAGGTAAAAGGTACCGCTGCGAAGTTTGTAACACTGAAGTATTATGCACCAAAGCCAGCGAGGGTAGTATTAGTTGCTGTGGTAAGGAAATGGTTGAGCAACAACCCAGACCACTACCCTCATCGGACTAAATATTAGTCACCAAGCTTTGATTCTTCTTAACCAGCTTCGAAGATGGCGTGGAGAATAATTATTTCTTTTTCAAAGTTTTGATAAAATCATCCACGCTCATTGCAGCCATGGTCATAGTCTGAAGAGTTCCCCTGGAGCCTAATTCCACAGCTACCCTAGCTACAACCTCACTATTTGGTGCCTCAAGGATATTTACGAAATCATAAGGACCCATAAGAACATACTGTGCCAGTACCTTTACCCCCATAGCCTCAACTTCCTTATTGACCTCCTTTATCCTCTCCGGGTTCCCCTTCACTGTCTTTCGACCTTCATCTGTCAAGTTGGTGAGCATTATAAAGATAGCCATCTTTCCACCTCCTCTAAAATTATGGCGAGCATTATATCTGACTTAGATGCCCAAGTCAAGTTCCCGCACTAGCGGGTATCTAGTAATCCCGGCATGTCATTGCGAGCGAAGCGAAGCAATCCCATACTGCTCAGGACATGCTCCGCAAAGCAATTTCCTATAATTCTTGTAGATTGCTTCGTCACTGCGCTCCTCGCAATGACATGGACATGGTGACAATGGCAAGTCTGGTTTCAATCGCTATTTTGGGGACTACTTCACCGCTCAGAGCTATATTCTTAGCTCGGAACGGAGCCGAATAAAGCGGAGCAGGTTTTCCCGCACTACTATTCCAATAACCCTCCCTTCCTTTACTATCGGGATTTGACTTATACCATGCTCCTCCATCTGTTCCATTATGCTGAAGGCTTCTTCTTCAGGGTAGGCACTTACTACTTTCTCCGCTGGTATCATTACTGCACTTACTGGAGTGGTAGCCCAGTGAGCCTGGGGCGCTGCCTTGATATTATCGGAGGTTATAATTCCTCTAAATCTTCCTTCCTCAACCACGACAAAGTAATGGCGACCGGTAGGTAACATATAATTTTGCACCAGTCCCATTAGGCTAAGGTTAGGGGGAACAGTAAGATAGTCGGTATTCATCACTGCCTGGGCAGTAAAACCGTGCAGGACTTCACGTAGCTCCACTTGGCGATAACTGGAGGTGGCAAGCATGTGCAAAAACCAGCCAGTAAAAGCAAATAAAATGCCATTGAAGATAAGTCCTCCATTTTCAGGGGAAGGATTAAGAAGTATCACAATTATCAGCCCAACTCCACCTCCCATCAACAGATAGGCAAAACCTTTCCCCGCTAGGGAAGCAATGCGGGTAGCCCTCTTGTAGTTTCCCATCCTCCACCAGAGAAGGGCACGCAGCACCCGCCCCCCGTCCAAAGGAAACCCAGGCACCAAATTGAACAAAGCTAGTACCAAATTGATCCAGGCGAGCCAAAAAATCGGGTTCGGGTTATCAAGGTCGAATCCATTATCACCCCATAGCTGGTACCATATTCCGTAGAAAATGCCTGCCAATACCAAGCTCGAGAGAGGACCAGCTATTGCCATCACTAGTTCAGCAGCAGGATGTGTCGCCTCTCGAGTTATCCGGGCTATCCCACCAAGAACGAACAGGGTGATACTTTTTACCGGAATCCCATTCTTGATAGCTACCAAGCTATGGGCTAATTCATGAGCGACTACCGAGGCGAAAAAGAGGAGGCTGGTGATTACTCCGATGGTTATCCTCATCCAAAGAGGGTTTTCCGCACCAAAGCTAAAAGAAAGGATGAGAGTAATCAGAGCAAAGATGATGAACCAGGTCCAATGTAGGTTAATAGTAATGCCCAGAACTCTGCCTAAACGAAGAGAGCTGTTCATCTTTCCTTTCCTACCATAGAGGCTATTTAACCACACCCCTCTTGTCATTCTGACCCCGATTTATCGGGGAAGAATCTAGACCCTTCGCTATCACTCAGGGTGACAAGATAAGCAACCTAACGCTATATCCATTTTACAAGTAAGTAGATAGCTGCCTAGCAATTAAAATTCACCTCGCATTAGTTTTTGATAGAGACTCTGCGGCAAAAAAGCATGATGGTGAATATCCTCCGTATAATACCTGGTAGATACCTGGCATTTGCGGAGCACTTTTCTCGGATTATGCACCTTTGAGGCAATAGAGAAAGTCCACCAATTGCCGGCATAAGTTGCCAAAGGAACGGTATATAAATCCACCAGCTTGAATATTTGTGCCAGCCTATGCTGCACATCACGGGCAAACAGGCGGTGGAAATGAAGTGACTCAGTTTGGGCGACGAATATACCCTCTGCTTTCAAAGCTGAAAAAGCATGGGTGAAGAATTGGCTGGTAAACAGGGATTCAGCCGGACCGACAGGGTCTGTCGAGTCAACGATAATCAAATCAAATTTCTCCTTTGTTTGAGCCAGGAAGCTTGCCCCATCTATCTCTACAATATCGGTTCTGGAATCAGTGAAACCCGTTGCCAGAGAAGGGAAAAACTCTTTACAGGCTTCGATAACCTCTCTATCCAGTTCTACTACCAAGGCTTTTTCCACTACTTTATGCTTCAGCACCTCACGCAAGGTACCACCATCCCCACCCCCGATAATTAGAACATTGGTTGGTGAAGGGTGAGCGTGCAATGCTACCTGAGCAAGCATTTCATGATAGAAATACTCATCCCATTCCGTGAGCTGAACTACACCATTGAGAGTCAGCACCTTGCCAAAATAGGGGTTCCTAAATATTACCAGATTATAGTGCTTGGTTTGGCGCGAGCAAAGTATTTCCTCTATCTCATAGCCATAGCTGATCGGTGCAAAGGGATCCTTTTCTTGGAAGAATAAGTGGGACATAGATAACCTCTATTTATATAAAGTGTACTTTAGGAATAAGGAAGCCGTCGAACTGGGAAGCATAGGCAGTGGTATAAGCGCCAGCGGACTTTATATACACCTTATCTCCCACCTCTAACTCCGGGAGTTCTGCTTCAGTTGAGATGATGTCAAAACTATCGCAGGAAGGTCCGGCTAATACCCATTTGCTGGTTTTACTGCCCTTTTTAGTCACCATTGGGTATTTAATGCCACCCACAGTTTCCATCAAGCCATTAAATACGCCAACATCTAAATAAAGCCATTTTTCTTCATTTCGAGCTGCCTTGGCGATGACTGTAGCCACCAAGGTGCCCGCTTCCCCTACCAGAGCCCTTCCTGGTGCGACTACCAGCTCTATATCTTTTGGAAAGTTTTCGGCTAGGGAGTCTCTGATTACCTGGGCAATCTCGGCAATAGAAGGCACTGATTTTATATATTTAATCGGGAAGCCGCCGCCAATATTTAATAGGTGTAACTCTATACCTTTGCTTCTAGCCAATTCCCAAACCACTCTGCTCTTCTCAATCGCTTTCGCCCAGGTGGTAGCTTTGGCGCATTGCGAGCCAACATGAAAAGCAATACCATAAGGCTGAAGTCCTTTCTCTTTAGCTTGCACTAATAGTTCAGCCGCCTCTTCCGTTTCCACACCGAATTTCTTACTTAGCGGCCATTCACTACCTTCGTTAGATACAGAAAGACGCACATAGACCTTACTACCAGGGGCAAATCTCGATAGCTTTTCTATCTCTGACTCGGAATCGAAAGCAAACAGGTTTATTCCCTTAGAGTAAGCAGAGTTGATGAAAACCTGGTCTTTGACCGGATTGCTGGATATAATCTTCTGCGGTGAGATACCCAATCGGAGCAGGAGTTCCAGCTCCCCTTGGGATGAAATCTCGAAACCACAACCGAGCTCATGCAGAAGCTCTACAATGCCGGGGTGCGGATTGGCTTTGAGCGCATAGTAGATTTTAGCCCCAGCGAATTGGTGGCAGAACTCCTGGTATTTCTCTTTTATCGCTCTCTTGTCTATGATAAGAGCTGGTGTCCCCCCAGCCCCTGGGATTTTTCCCATAGCTTTTGGCGAAGGCGAATTCAGGTCATTAATATGCAACCTCAATGTTAAACTCCTTGTAAGCCTACTTCTAATAGAGAATCTCACTAAAGGTTAAAGCATTTGGGGCGAAGTCGAACGGCTCAAGCACCTTTAGCAATCGTCAGCCCAAAGAATGTCATCTAACCGAAGGGCTATATCACTTCCTGGATGTGAGAATCTATCTCCAGTATTTGGAATATGTCCAACGCATCCCCAATCTAAATCTATCTTTTTACCACCGTCATAGAAGTAGTAGTAATGATTTCCCTCATCATCAACCTCGTGATAAACTGTAACGCTACTATTGTTTCTCAGCTTCCTCATATGCTCACCTTCTCGAACAAGATATCGTTATTTTTGACCTCATACTTAATAAATATAATCCCTCTGTCGCTAAAATCGCTGTTTTTTGCTTTAGTTATTGCTTCCTCATTAAAATCAAAGGCAATCAAAATTGGCTGAACTGTTTCAATTTCACTACCAGCAAGTCTTCCTGCTACCCATTTGGAGTAATTAATGACTTGAGAAACATTTTCACCATTTGCTGCATCTCTTTTTAATTCCACGATACTGAATTTATATCTTAAAGGTAGATCCGTATACCTCATATTCTTATGATAACAGAGGATATCTATATTTTTCCTCGTTACATGATAGGGGACATTATTTGCAAACCATTCCAAATCCTCGACAGGGCCAAAAATCTCCCTTAAATCAACCCTTTTAGGGTTATCAATGTTTTTAATTAACCAAGCTCTCAATATGTCTTCTAAATATGCTTTGCCATCCTGATCCAGTGGCAACATGATTTTAATCTTACTTTTTGAAGGGTATGGTTTAATTTGAGCGGGCTTGTTAATAGCGCTTCCATTTATTTTGACAAGAAGCTCCATCAATGCCTCGGCAGCTTCGGGGTTTATTGTATTAATGCCCCTTGCTCCTTGGATTTTCCTATAAAACCATCCCCAGAATTTTGCTTCATATTCTTTTGTAGAAAACAGATAATCTTCGGGAACTGGCTTGGCAAAGTAATTTAGACATTCAATCTCTAGTCTTATTGGCCAAGTTTCATCCACACATTCTATTGGCGTGGGGTCAAAAAATGGTTCACTAGAAACCCTGAATACACCGTGAAATCCTCTTTGCCTTTCATACAAAAAAGCTATATCTCCCACCCGTGTCCCCCAAATATCTCCAAGCATTGCAAAGTAAGGTTTTCTTGGATTTTTCAGGTTTTCCTCAATTAAAGCTTCTAAGGAGTTAGGTATCCCCTTTACCCCCACTCCCCAAAAACTATTATCCCTAACAGTAGGGAAAGTTCTTTCGTCTGTAATAAAAACGTGGGCTCTCATTTCAATGCCTTGCGGTTTTGAAGGCCTCTTTCGCCTCTACCCACCATTTTTGAGGCAATCCTCTTGATGAAGCAAAGGGAATCACAAATTCCCCTTCGTTTTTATGATTGTAAACATCTAAATTGAAAATTCCATCTCCAATGAAATCATCAATATCAAACGTAAGCTTTAATAGATATTCCTCTCCGTCGACTACGATAGATTTTTCAAGTTTCTTCATAGATTTCACTCCTTACCTCTGTTTTAACATTCCAAGGATTTGCTGCCTTATCAATAAGCTCTCGGCTTCTTTCTACCAGGGCTGGCACAAGCTCAACCCCTATGCCATTTCGTCCTAACCTTTTACACTCTATTAGCGTTGTGCCACTCCCCGAGAAGGTATCAAGCACAGTCTCTCCACGCTTGGTATAGCGCAGCATTGCTTGATGAGGAATCTGGGGGATAAAGTTTCCGTGCAATTCTGCGGTGTGGACACTTGTTTTATCTCGGCTTCCCAGAAGCCATAGACTATCGGTCATTATCTCCTGATAATCTTTCCACCGATTAAGGTCAATATCATTAAGGAAGGAAACCCGGGGATGTTCAGACTCTGGGATTTCTAAAACCTTCGGTGCTTCTTCTATGTCTAAGTAAATGTTTAGACCTAGCTGCTCGGAGATAAAGCCAGCTTCTTTGGATTGTGAAGGCTCGTATTCAGGAGTTTTCCTTTTAGCCATCTTCTAGTCGCCCTCTTTCTACTTTCTCTTAGCAAATTATATCACTTCTTACTTTGAAAATTTCACCTGTTAACCCCCCAAGTATCACCTCAGCAGCCTTCTTATCCAGGGGCTGGTTATTGTTGCCACACTTGGGTGATTGAGTGCAACTGGGACAGCCATCCTCGCAGGGGCATTCGACAATCACCTTCAGCGTCTCCTGCCACAAATCCTCGATTAGGTCAAAGCCTTTCTCACTAATCCCTGTTCCTCCGGGGTGAGCATCATAAATGAAAACCTGCGCCTTCCCGGTATCAGGATGAAAGGCGGTAGATATGCCACCGAGGTCATTACGGTCACATAAAGCAAACAAAGGTAGTATGGCGATGGAGGCATGCTCAGCAGCGTGTAAACCCCCGACAAAGTCAAGCCTAGCTTCAGCTACCTTCCCTACGGCTTTTTGGGGTATATCAAACCATAAGGCTGTGGTGTTAAAGCAGTAGGGAGGTAAGTCGAGGGGCTCTTCGCCGATAACTTCCTCAGTGAACTGCATCTTTTTTTTAAAGCCAACTACGGTAGTGGTCACCTCAACTTCACCGAGGTAAGTTTTGGCTTGCAGCGTGTCTTTCTCTTTAATTCTCTTTAGTATCCGGAGGTCGGTAAGCTCCTTGGCTTGGGTGTAGTAAGGGACATCAGTGGGCACCACATAGGCAATATGGGCAATTAAATTAAGCTCGATGACTAAATAGGGCTCGCCTTGATGTAGATAGATAGCCCCGGGATGAATTTGAGAAAAAGCCACACTAGCTTCTACTGTTTCCAGTGGCTTATTACTCTGAGAGGCATCCAAGATAGTGTAGTAAAAAGAGGAGGTAGAGCGGATATTAACCTCTTCAGCCGGGTAGGCAACAGTCGGCATAAGATACCATTTCCCACCCCGCGCCTTGAGCATTTTCTCCGCTTCTAGTTCCTCCCTGGCTTTCATAAAGCTAGTCTCCCAGAATTGTTCATCAGCTTCGCTTAAGGGTAGTTCCCAGGCAGCACATAAGAGGTGGCTATTTAACACATAGGGGTTATCCGGAGCAGTGAGGGCATTTTCAAATTTTTTCCGGAAAAGAAACCAAGGATGACGCATAAGGTATTGATCCAGAGGATTATCTAGTCCGATGAGAAAGCTCAGAGAGCTTCCGGTTCTCCTTCCGCTCCGCCCTGCCTGCTGCCAGGTGCTGGCAATACTTCCCGGGTAGCCGGTGAGGATGGTAGCCTCCAAATCACCGATGTCTATCCCCAGCTCAAGCGCAGTGGTAGCTACTATTCCCAGGAGCTGACCTTGAAAGAGCTCTCGCTCTATCTGGCGTCTCTCCTCAGGAAGATAGCCAGCCCGATATGGCTTAATTTGCCGTGCCAGGTTGGGCTCAGCCAATTGCCGTTTAGAATAGGTATAGATAAGCTCAGTGAGCTTGCGGGTTCGGGCAAAGGCAAGGGTACGGATGCCCTGGCGCACTAATTCAGCCAGAAGGAAAGAGGCCTCGGTGTTAGCACTACGGCGAGATATTTTGGCTTCGTCAAGGAAGGGCGGATTCCACAGGATAAAGTCCTTTGCCCCATGGGGAGAGCCATCCTTATCAATTACTGTGAAGGGTAATCCCACCAGCCGCTCAATGTGCTCCTTTGGGTTAGCAATAGTAGCGGAGCAGCAGATAAACTGGGGGTAGGCATGGTAAAAAGTACAAAGACGCCGTAATCTTCGTAATATATTACCCACGTGAGAGCCAAAGACGCCGCGGTAAATATGGGCTTCATCAATCACGACATACCTCAAGCGGCGGAAAAACCTTGACCAGGCTTGATGATTAGGGAGAATGCCCAAATGAAGCATATCGGGGTTAGTGAGCACAATCTGGGCTTCTCTCTTTATCTGCAAGCGCTCCTCTGAGGGTGTATCACCGTCGAAGGTGGCAAATCTTATCTCGAGAGGAAGTAGTGAGAGCAACTCCGCTAAACTGCGCCGTTGGTCCTGGGCTAGCGCTTTGGTGGGAAAGAGATAAAGGGCACGGCTTCCTCTGTCATTCAAAATAGCTTGCAGTATGGGCAGATTGTAGCATAATGTTTTGCCACTGGCAGCAGGGGTAACTACCATGATATTCTTCCCCAAGTTAGCCATATTTAACGCTGCGGCTTGGTGGGTATAGAGGGGGAGTAACCCCGCTCTTTGTAGTGCAGACTCCAAGGCGGTGTGGAGAGGTTTGTCCAGTTCTTGGTAGCTTGCCTCCTGAAGCGGCAAATGTTCGATGTGGACTATCTGATCTTGATAGTTGGCTAAGCGTTTAATATGGTTAACAAAGGCGGCAACATTCATCCTTATCAGGGAAAGGGTATAATCTCAATCTGGTAATCTAGTATCTCTACTTCGAACTTACTTTGGCTGATGAATTCAACCACCTTCGAAAGCACCTGGTTGACCTGCTGAGCGTTATTACTAATACAAGCCACCCCTAGCGTGGCTACTTGCCACAGGTCTTGGTCATCAACCTCAGCGATGACTACATTATAATTATTTCTTACCCGGGTGGTAATTGACTTCAGCACCTGCCTTTTGCCTTTGAGAGAGTGGTTCTCAGGTAAATGAAGCTTTATCTTACACACACCGAGATTCATCAGAGGGGAAACTCCTAAGTCTACTAATTTGAATTATTCTACACTACACATGTTGAGGAGGGCAATCCAACATTAGCGATTGTTACTCCTCCATAGGCAGGTGCTCTGCCACCCGCTCCCTTTGGTAGGGGACAGAGCCCCTGCCCTATACTTGGGAGATTCCGACTACTATTTTCAGGTTGACTTTTTATTTGGGGCACTCTTTCTGATATAATACTTTATGTAACTAATTGAGGAGAATGATGAAGCAGCGAAGTCGGCCTACTTTTCTTTACCTGCTAATACTGATAGCTATAGTGGCAGTAGTAATTGCTTTCCTGCCTAGGGGGGAGAAGGTGGAGAGCAAAGATACCTCCGACTTCATTGCCATGGGACAAGCCGGTGAGATTGACTCGGTGGACGTGAAGGGGAGTGAAATAACATTTATCACCAAAACTGGTGAGAAGTTTAAGTCTACCCTACGCCCGGGAGACGAGATCCTGCCTACCTTAGAGGATTGGAAAAACGGTGGGCTAATAAATAGCTACAACTTAGGCGAAGCGAAGAGTGGCTTTGACTGGGGCGGGTTGCTCATCAGCTTCTTGCCCGTGCTTCTCCTCATCGGCTTATTCTGGTTTTTGCTAAGAGGTGCTCAGGGGGCAGGTAGCCAGGCTTTCAATTTCAGTCGCAGTCGAGCTCGAATGTTCACTGGCACTAAACCTACGGTTACTTTTGCTGATGTAGCTGGGATTGATGAAGCAAAACAGGAACTTCAGGAGGTAGTAGAGTTTCTCAAATTCCCGGGCAAGTTCCAAGCTTTGGGGGCACGTATTCCTCGGGGAGTACTCTTAGTGGGTCCACCAGGTACAGGTAAAACACTACTGGCTCGGGCTATTGCTGGGGAAGCAGGAGTGCCCTTCTTCTCTATCAGCGGTAGTGAATTTGTCGAAATGTTTGTCGGTGTGGGTGCTTCTCGGGTAAGAGACCTCTTCGATCAAGCCAAACGCAACGCCCCCTGCATTGTCTTTGTGGATGAAATTGATGCCGTGGGTCGTCACCGCGGGGCAGGGCTGGGAGGAGGACACGATGAACGGGAGCAGACCCTGAACCAGATTCTTTCGGAGATGGATGGTTTTGACACCAATACTAATGTGATTGTCCTCTCGGCTACCAATCGACCCGATATATTAGATCCTGCCTTACTCCGTCCCGGACGCTTCGATCGGCAGGTAGTTATAGATCGGCCTGATATCAACGGTAGAAAGGCAATACTCAAGGTTCATGCTAAAGGTAAACCACTAGAGGATTCCTTATCTTTGGAAACCATTGCCAAGCAAACCCCAGGCTTCAGCGGTGCTGACTTGGCTAATCTAGTTAATGAGGCAGCTATTTTAGCCGCCAGGCGTGAAAAGAAGGTTATTGGTTTAGCTGAACTTGAAGAAGCTATTGACCGTGTATCGTATGGCCCAGAGAGAAAGAGCCGGGTGATAAGTCAAAAGGAGAAGGAGATAACTGCCTACCATGAGGCGGGGCATGCTCTGGCAGCGAAGAGGCTTCCTAATGCTGACCCGGTGCATAAGATTTCTATCATTGCCCGTGGGATGACGGGTGGCCGTACAACACTACTGCCTACTGAGGATCGCCACCTTCATACCCCGAGCCAGCTTAAAGATACACTGGCTACTTTGCTAGGGGGTTACACAGCAGAAAAGATCATTTTCGGCGAGGTAAGCACGGGAGCCCAAAGTGACTTGGAGCAGGTTACCACCATTGCCCGGAAGATGGTCAAGGAGTTCGCCATGAGTGACAAATTGCCCCCTCGTACCTTCGGTCGACGGGAGGAACTAGTCTTCTTGGGGCGGATGGTGGATGAGCAGAAGGATTACGGTGACAAGGTGGCTGATGTGATTGATGAGGAGATCGAGGCTCTGGTCAACAGCAGCCATAATGTAGCCAAGGATATCCTGACCGAGAATAAGGCAAAGCTAGTGCAGATTGCCCAACGCTTGATTGCCGAAGAGACCATTGAGGGTGAAGAGCTGGAGAAGCTATTTAATGAACCCGTTCCCTCACCTTCTACTTAAACTGAGGCTGTTTAATTTTGATTTCCCGCTCAATTTTAGATTTTAGTAGTGCCCCGACAGGTTGGGGCACTACAGTCTTAAACCTCAAACTAGGAACAGGGTTAGTTTGATTGAGATAACCCAAACCCCTATTCTTCCTGAAGTAGTCATCAATAAAGTTCGTAGTGACACCTGTGGTTGTGTCGTCACCTTTGTAGGCATGGTTCGGAATTTATCCTCCAACAGCAAAAGGGTCTTCTTCCTAGAATATGAAACCTCGGCTAAAGAACTAGCCCGGAGGGAACTACAGCAAATAGCTAAAGAGATTCAGGCTAAATGGCAGTTAGCGGATATAGCCATATGGCATAGAATGGGAAAATTGAAGGTAGGGGAGATTACTTTGGTTATTGCTATCGCCGCTCCTCACCGTAAGGAAGCCTTCGAGGCTTGCCAGTATGCTGTTGACCGCTTTAAACAGGTAGTACCTCTATGGGAAAAGGAGATTACAGAAAGCGCCTAATGAATAACAAGTCGGTTCAGTTAACTCTTCCGCTTTATTACATACTCAGCCAAGTCAATTAAAGAATTATAGGCAGTATTACGGGGCAGCGGCTCTAAGGCAAGGCAGGCTTGAGAGCAAAAATCTTGGGCAATGCGGTAGCACTCCCCAGCAATAGAGGACTTATGAATCATCTCCCTCATCAGCCTGGCACCCTCTTGCTTATCTTGATTAAATACCTCTTTTACCGCGTTACTTTCGGGGCGTTCTAGGAAAAGTATTGCCGGTAAAGTAAAGATGCCTCGTGATAAGTCACTAGCCACTGGCTTGCCTACTATCTCCTCTTGACCAATAAAGTCAAGGATATCATCAATAATCTGAAAGCCTATTCCCAAATTATAGCCATAGCTTTTGAGAGATTGCACCACCTCCTCCGGGGCTTTACTTAGCACTGCTCCTGATTCAGTAGCCATAGAAAAAAGACAAGCTGTCTTATTGCCAATCCTTTGGAAGTAGCGTTGTCTACCTTGCTTTAGATTGAAGGGGCTGAGGGATTCATCAATCTCGCCGCTACATATTTTCATCAGGGTTTGAGCAAAGAGCTTCATTACTCTAATATTCCCAGTTTCTGAAGTTATGCAGGCTGAGGTAGCAAAGAGGTAATCCCCCAAAAGGATGGTAATAGAATTACCCCAGAGACTATTTATTGTTGGTTTGCCATGACGCCGCTGAGAGTGATCAACGGTGTCATCGTGAACCAAGGTGGCGGTATGCAACAATTCTACCGCCACTGCCATAGGAAGTAACGACTCAACGTTATAGTGGTAAAATTTGCCCGCCAGCAATGTCAGGGCAGGGCGAATTCGCTTCCCTCCGTCTTTCAAAATATGGTTTAGTTGCTCTGTTACTCCGAGAGGAGCCGCCGCCTCAGCTATCTGATCTAGGTTTTCCTCTAGACGGGTCATCTCCGGCTCAATGGGTCTATAAATTGAAGCAATAGTCAAAAGACCCCTTTCTTTAAGGAAGCATGCTCTAAACGGCTAGCTTCCTCCGCCGCTATTCGCTCATCCAGCTTTATAAATAAGGGTTCCGGGGGAGGAAGCTTCTGCCCCGGTGATGGAGCACAGAAACACCATCCCTCTTTCACTACCGTATTTTGAAATCCAAGAAGATAATGCAGCTTTTGTGAGCTAAAAGGCAAAAAGGGATATAACATTGTCTTGAGATAAGAGAGCACCGAGAGGGAAACAAAGAGGGTGGTAGCACAAGCTTCTCTGTCTTTCTGGATCACCTTCCAAGGGGACTTTTCTTCCAGATAGCGGTTCGTTTCTTGGGCTAAGGACATAGCTGCCTTTATCCCTTCTCTAAAATGGCAGTGGTAAAGAAAGTTATCTACGGTGTTAAAAGTAGATTCGGCGCGGTGAAGGAGTGCTTTACTCCCCCCATCAATTTCACCAGGGATAGGCACAGCACTATCGAAGTGGCGATGGGTAAAAGTAAGGATACGATGCACCAAGTTTCCGTAGGTAGCCACTAACTCATCATTATTGCGGCGAACAAACTCCCGCCAAGAAAAGTCGGTATCTCCTACTTCTGGCATATTCACTGATAACAGGTAACGTAGAGGGTCGGGGTCATAATGTTCCAGATAATCTGGCAGCCAGATCGCCCAGTTACGGCTGGTAGAAAGCTGCCTCCCTTCGAGGGTAAGGAACTCATTTGCCGGAACATCATAGGGAAGGTTAAGCCCTCCATACCCCATTAGCATCGCTGGCCAGATGATGGTATGGAAAGGAATATTATCCTTACCGATAAAGTAATAACTTTTCGCCCCCTGTTGCCAGAAAGACTTCCATCTCTCCTCTTCACCACAGAGTTTAGCCCACTCCTTAGTAGCCGATAGATAGCCAATCACCGCCTCAAACCAAACATAGATTCGCTTTTTTTCAAAGCCAGGCTGTGGAATGGCTACCCCCCACTCGATATCTCGAGTAATAGCTCTGTCTTTTAATCCCTCCTCAAGAAGGCGGAGGGTAAAATGGAGCACATTTTGCCGCCAGTGGCGCTGCTCCCTCACCCAGCTAAGAAGCTTATCCCTGAAGGCGCTCAAGCGGAGGAAGAAATGCTCTGAATCTCTAGTCTGAGGGGCACTACCGCATAGCCGACAGCGGGGAGTAACTAATTCAGTGGGATGAAGAGGTTTACCGCACTTATCACACTGGTCACCGCGTGCTTCCTTGAAGCCACAATAAGGGCAGCCGCCTTCTATATAGCGGTCAGGCAAATAGCGCTGGCAGCGGGGACAGTAAGGTAAGGGCATGCTATCTCGATAGATATAGCCTTTTCCCCGTAGCTTAAGGAAAAAATCTTGGACTACTAGGGCATGATTGGGGGTACCGGTAGTGGTGAATAGGTTAAAGCTGATGCCCAGCCTCTCCCAGGAGTTGAGAAATTCTTGATGATATTTGGCTACCGTCTCTTGAGGGGTTTTGCCCTCTTGCTCAGCGCGGATGGTTATCGGGGTGCCATGCTGGTCACTACCCGACACCATTAACACTTCATTACCTTTAGCATTGTGGTAACGGGCAAAAATGTCTGCTGGCAGGTAAGCACCGGCAATATGCCCTAGATGTAAAGAGCCATTGGCGTAAGGCCAAGCTACACCGATAAAGATTCTTTCTGTCAAAATTCAGCCCTGCTTCGATATTTTACCATAATCCCTCTTCGAATTACGATTATCATTTGGAGACTGATTAGCAATACCAGCTTGTCATTGTTACAAAAATAGAATTGACACCCTCACCCTGACCCTCTCCCATCAAGGGAGAGGGGAATATATGTCTTCTAAAGTTTAAGCCAAGCTTGGTAGAGCTCTTTCCTTGATAAGCCAGTAACCAAGGATAATTGAGCTATGGCTTCCTTAGCACTCATGCCTTGGCGGTGCAGACGGCGAATCTCCTCTATCACCTCTGGGGTCAACTCCGGTTTCTTTACTTCTGCCTTCCCTTCAATCACTAAAGTGAATTCCCCTCTGGGTGTGATGAAATGCTCTATAGCTTCACTTATTGTTCCCCGAAAGACCTCTTCATGAATCTTGGTTAGCTCCCGGCTGATAGCTATCTTCCTGTCCCCTAAAACTTCAATCAAGTCGCCTAATGTGGTCACTAGACGATGGGGAGACTCAAAAGCGATGATGGTGCGTGGTTGGTGGGCAATTGATTCCAGAAGACGCTTCCTTTCTCCCTTCTTTCGGGGAAGGAAACCAAGATAGATGAATTGGTTAGCGGGTAATCCGGAGATTACCAAGGCGGTAACTATCACCGAAGAACCAGGAATAGGCACTACAGAGATACCTTGCTGGATAGCAGCGACAATGAGTTCATATCCTGGGTCGCTTAACCCGGGCATCCCGGCTTCTGAAACTAAGGCAACGTCTTTTTCTTGAAGTAAATTTAGAAGACGGGTGAGCTTCGCCTTTTTATTATGCTCATGGTAGCTGGTTAAGGGTGTTTTAATTCCATAGGCAGTCAGTAAACGCCTTGTCTTACGGGTATCTTCAGCAGCAATGATCCCTACCTCCTTGAGGGTACGTAGAGCTCGCAGAGTAATATCTTCCAAGTTACCAATAGGGGTAGCCACAATGTAAAGAGCAGGCATAACTTTGTTAGATTAGTCCTCCTCCCATGCCCCTTCACCAATAAGAGGGACAAAACGGCAAGGACCTAGGTCCCAGGTAACAATTTCATGGTTTCGCTTAATAATCTTGAGCAAGTCCTGCTCATAGCGGAAACCAACCGGAATTACTAAGCGACCACCAGCCACAAGCTGATCTAAAAGTTCCTGAGGGACTTTTGGAGCACCGGCAGTAACTATTATGGCATCGTAAGGTGCTTCTGCTTCCCAGCCTAACTTTTTCCCCGCCAGATGAACCTTAATGTTAGTATAGCCTAATTTGTTTAACACATCTTTGGCTTTTTCAGCAAGTGGAATATGCCGCTCCACAGTGACTACCCATCTCGCTAGCTCAGCCAAGATGGCTGCCTGATAGCCACTACCAGTGCCTATCTCCAGTACCTTCTCTCTGCCAGTTAATTCTAAAGCTTCGGTCATCATAGCTATAATGAGGGGTTGGGAAATTGTCTGCCCCAAATCAATGGGCAGCGGTCTATCCTCATAGGCTACCTGCTGGTATGCACTCAACACAAAGAGCTCTCGGGGGACACGCCCCATAGCACTGAGTACCCTCTCATCCTTTATCTCATAACGCAGGTGTTTGATTAGCTCAGCTCGCAGGGCAGCAAAATCCACCTTCAAACTAGCCCCCAGAGTTCATGTCCTATCTTACAAGAATCTTTATACGTGCTCCTCTCCCTCAAAGGGAGAAGTTAGGTGAGAGTGAATTTCCTCCTCCCTCTAACTCCCCCCGCCAAGGGAGGGAGTATTGCGATCATTCCCGAGGTTAGTTAATTTTAATTCATGCTCTAAAGTTAGTCGAGCATCTACTTTGAAAAGGCGTTTGACAACATCCAATTGTCATTCTGACCCTGAACCCTTCGCTTATTGTCATTCTGAGCATAGCGAAGAATCTCATCACGCTCAGGACAAGCTCCGTGAAGGGGAAAAATCTCAGAGATTTTTCGTCGTCCAAATTCATTTGGACTCCTCAGAATGACAGTAGGGGTGGACGTCTCTGTCCACCCTAGGCTACATTAGTTAAACGATCATGGTAATCTGGGTCGTCCCTGACCCAGAGTCGGGGTCGAGACGCCCCCAACTACCGCATATGATAGGCGAGGGACGACACGGAGTTCGTCCCCTACAATTATTAAACGGTCTCGACAGAGATGTT
>CAZUZX010000003.1:0-5288 GCA_964624525.1 uncultured Dehalococcoidia bacterium
GGACAGAGACGTCCACCCCTACGTGGGTTAGATTACTAGGGTAACTGGTCTAACATTCCCGAGTAAGGCCACTCCTTAGGGTCTTCTACTAAACCCCTTCTTACTGGATTAGCCAAAATATATTCACAGATTGCTGCCAAATCTTCTTCCTTGCGAGCAATATGGTCAAAAAAGCTCCTCTGCCACAGTTTTCCTTTAATCCCCTGTTCCCATCCCAATCTGGTGGTGTAACTTTTAAACTCTTGCAACACATCCGATATACTCCCCGATGAGAAGGAGGGAGATAGCGCCAGGTGGAGATGATCAGGCATTAAGCAATAACAATAAAGGCGAATTCTTTTTGCTTCTCTGATAAATAGAAGAGAATCAATCACTTTATGAGCCAATATTTGATTTTGAAACGGCTCCAAGAGATGCATAGCACAAACTGTCACAAAATAGACATAATCATGATTGCTATAGTCGAAATCTTTTAATCTAGGAGTCTTTTTACGTCGAGATAAGCTTTCCCATTTTCTCATATTTCTAATCCCGTAGGGGTCGAACTCTGTGTCGACCCGATGGGGTGGACAGGGACGTCCACCCCTACTTGTAGAATTAGCTAATGAGGTTTCAGCGCTACTTGTAGTGCTTCTCTCAGCGAGTTAACAGCCAGAGGCTCCATCCTCTGAAGAGAGGGGAGACTGCTCAGGGAGACCTTGGGAATAAGACAGTGGGTAAAGCCTTGTCTTGCTGCCTCGCTCAGCCGGCGCTCTAATTGAGGGACAGCTCGCACCTCACCACTTAATCCTACTTCCCCCACCGCTACCAGATTAGGGTCTACCTCCCTATCCCGAAAACTAGAGGCAATGGATAAGGCAATAGCCAGGTCAGCTGCAGGCTCGCTGATTTTCAGCCCGCCAGTTACATTGACAATAATATCCTGACTGGATAAGCGTAATTCGGCTTGCTTCGTGAGCACGGCAATAACTAGCAGCAAACGATTGAAATCTATTCCGTTGGCAGTGCGTCGGGGTAAGCCAAAGCTGGTAGTAGTAGTCAGCGCTTGTATTTCCACTAGTAATGGTCGGCTTCCCTCTAAAGTAGGGGTAACCACTGAGCCTACAGCTCCTGTTAAGTGCTGAGATAGAAAAACTTGGGATGGATTATCTACCTCCATTAGCCCCTGTTCCTTCATCTCAAAGATACCGACTTCGTTAGTGGAGCCAAAGCGGTTTTTAACCCCGCGTAAAAGTCGGTAAGTGCTGAAGGACTCACCTTCCAAATATAGAACCACATCTACAATATGCTCCAGAACCTTCGGACCAGCGATAGCTCCCTCCTTAGTCACATGCCCGCTAATAAACAAAGGGGTAGCCGAAGACTTAGCCCAGTGCATCAACTTCAGGGTGCATGCCCGTATCTGCCCTATGCTCCCCGGCGCCCCTTCCAACTCCCCGAGGTAGACTGTCTGAATGGAATCAATAATACCCAGACTGGGCTTTACCTCCTCCATTCGCTGGAGGATAACCTCCAAATCAGTCTCAGGGAGAAGGTAAAGCCCTTCACCTTTAACCCTAAGGCGGTCTGCTCGCAATCTCATCTGATGGGATGATTCCTCGCCCGAGACGTAAACCACTTTACCCCCATCTTGAGCTATCGTGGCTGAAACTTGCAGTAATAGGGTTGATTTGCCAATCCCAGGGTCACCACTGATGAGTATCAAAGAGCCGGGTACTATCCCACCACCAAGAACTCGATTAAACTCGGTAAAAGGGAGAACAAGGCGAGGCATCTCTTCAGCTGCTATTTGGGATAGTTCCTGAACTGGGCTTCCTATTGTTTTAGATAAGGTGCCAATTCCCTTAGAGGAACTTATCACTGTTTCTACGAAGGTATTCCATTGCAGGCAATCAGGGCAACGCCCTAACCACTTTGGGCTTTCTTTACCACATTGCTGGCAGAGGAAGACGATTTTGCGAGATTTATCCATCGTTATTGAGTTGCCTAAAAAGTACTCTATCTCATTCTACATCGGCTTTTGTCATCCTCTTATACCCTATTTTAAAAAAGGGGAGCACTCTCAAGTAGGCTCCCCTTTTTAGAGGCATCATGAAGATTGGTGCTTAACTTAGGAAAGTGATTTGGCTAGAGTTTTTGTGCGCACTGAAATCTCGTCACCTTCACGGTCAAGGCAAATAGTCTCCGCCGGCAGAAATTCGCCACGAAGTAATTTTTCAGAGAGCTGGTCTTCAACCATAGTCTGGATTACTCGCCGCAGTGGACGAGCGCCAAAGATTTCGTCATAGCCTTTTTCGCAGAGAAGGTCTTTGGCAGCTTCGGTTACCTCTAATTCTATTCCTCTCTCCATTAGCTGAGCCTTGACCGGACGCAGCATCAGATCAGCGATTTGACGAATATGCTCTTTAGTTAAATGGTGGAATACTACCACTCCATCAAGGCGATTGAGGAACTCTGGTCGGAAGGTTTTCTTTAGTTCCTCTAAAAGCCTCTCCTTCATCCTTTCGTAAGATCGCTGTCTTGTTTTTGTTTCATCAGCGCGGCTGACAAAACCCATGACCGCATCCTTCTTGATGAGTTCAGCACCAATATTACTGGTCATCACTATGATGCTATTTCGGAAGCCGACTTTTCGACCCTTAGCATCGGTTAAGTGACCATCATCGAAGATCTGGAGCAAGATATTGAATACATCAGGGTGAGCCTTTTCAATCTCATCAAGAAGAATAGCGCAATAAGACTTGCGTCTTACTGCTTCTGTCAATTGCCCACCCTCATCGTAGCCTACATACCCTGGCGGGGCACCCACTAAGCGGGCGACACTGTGTCTCTCCATAAACTCGGACATATCCAAGCGAACGAGAACATCCTCACTACCAAACATAAACTCCGCCAAGGCTCGGACTAACTCAGTTTTCCCTACTCCTGTTGGTCCAAGGAAAATAAAACAGCCAATAGGACGTCTGGGATCCTTAAGACCAGCCCGGGCACGACGTATTGCTTTAGCCACGGTGTTAATAGCTTCATCCTGACCTATAATGCGTTGATGTAGAACCTCTTCCATTTTAAGTAAACGAGCTGATTCATCAGCAGCAAGCTTCGACACTGGGATTCCTGTCCACATGCTTACCACTTCAGTGATACTGTCCTCAGTTACTACCGGCTTCTCTTGGCTTAGCTCAGCTTGCCAATCTTGCTCAAGAGCCTGGATTTTCTTCATGAGGTGAACTTCACGTTCACGCAGTTCTGCGGCATACTCATATTGCTGTGTCGCAATAGCAGCTTCCTTATCCTGGCGCACACTTTCCAGAGCTCGCGTTGCCTCTTTTAAGCCAATGGGAATAGCTCCTTCACTGATACGAACTCGAGAAGCAGCTTCATCCATCAGGTCAATGGCTTTATCGGGTAAAAAGCGGTCGGCTATATATCGTGACGCTAAGTTTGCTGCTGCTTTGATCGCTTCGTCACTGATGATCAACTGGTGGTGTTCCTCATAGCGCTCTTTGATACCACGTAAAATCTCGATAGTCTGCTCTACCGAGGGCTCCTCTACCAAGATAGGCTGGAAGCGGCGTTCCAAAGCGGGGTCTTTTTCCACATGTTTTCGGTAATCATCAAGGGTAGTAGCACCAATACATTGCAATTCACCTCGAGATAACGAGGGTTTAAGTATATTAGCGGCGTCAACAGCACCTTCAGCAGCACCAGCGCCAACTATAGTGTGCATCTCATCAATAAATAGCACACAATTACCAGTAGCTTTTATCTCGTCAATGACCCTCTTTAACCGTTCCTCAAACTCCCCACGGTATTTGGTACCAGCAACAAGAGCTCCTATATCTAGGGTCACTACCCGCTTACCCTGGAGTGTCTTGGGCACTTCCCCAGCGACGATACGATGAGCTAAGCCCTCAACAATAGCGGTCTTCCCTACTCCAGGTGATCCGATGAGAACAGGATTATTTTTAGTGCGTCGAGAGAGGATTTGGATTACGCGTTGAATCTCTTTGTGGCGTCCGATAACTGGGTCAAGTTTTCCACTCCGAGCCATGGTAGTTAAATCCAAACCTAATTGGTCCAGAGTAGGGGTGCGGGAGGAGGTACGAGCCCCGGAATAGGCTTGAACAGCACTTTGATTAAGGATACGAATAGTCTCGGCGCGAGCGCGCTCTAAAGTAACACCTAGGTTTTCTAATATTCCACCAGCTACTCCCTCACCCTCACGTAATAGACCTAAAAGGAGGTGCTCAGTGCCAACATAGTTGTGGTTAAAACGACGTGCTTCATCGACAGCAAACTCGATAACCTTCTTCGCTCGGGGGGTAAGTCCGATCTCACCTGAACTTGTTCGTCCTCCTCGCCCAATAATAAATTCTACTGCAGCGCGCACCTTGTTTAGGTCTACACCAAGACCGGTAAGCACCTTGGCAGCGACGCCATCACTCTCTCGAACCAGCCCTAACAGTATATGCTCTGTACCAAGGTAGTTATGATTAAAGCGCTGTGCTTCCTCCTGGGCAAAACTGAGGGCACGGCGGGCTCGCTCGGAAAATTTCTCAAACCTGCTTGCCATTTCAAACCTTATTTTACCACAAGAACTAGGGAAAGAAAAGCGGAACGGAAGGAAGGATAGCTTAGGCTTGACCCCTTAACCTCGGAAAGATTATGATGAGCTTGAAACAGAAAAAGATGACACCGAAAAGGGATTATTACCAAGTGCTCGGCGTATCCCCGGGGGCTACTACGGAGGAAATCAAGAGAGCCTTCAGGAGATTAGCTTTCCAATATCATCCCGACCATAATCACCAGGAGGGAGCAGCCGAGAGGTTCAAAGAAATAAATACAGCATACCAAGTACTGAGTGACCCTGGGAAGCGGGCGAATTATGACCGTTTCGGGTATCCAGAGGCTGAAGTGTTTGGGCGGGGTTTCGAGGGCTTTGGCGATTTTGTTAGCGGCATAGGAGATATCTTTGAAGCCTTCTTCGGGGGTACCACCACTGTAAGACGGCGAGTACCCCAGCAAGGTGCTGACTTATATTGTAAGGCTACTATTTCTTTTGAGGAGATGGTTCTCGGCTGTGAGAAAGAGATTGAAATTGTGCGAACTGAGAGGTGTTCCTTTTGCCGTGGTTTGGGTAGCGAGCCAGGTAGTCAGCCAGTAAAATGCTCCCATTGTGAGGGCACAGGTGAAGTGCGACGGATGTACCGAAGTATTTTTGGGCGTTTTGTTAACCGGGTTACCTGTGAACGCTGTCATGGAGAGGGGAGCATCATTACTCAGCCCTG
>CAZUZX010000003.1:5388-23037 GCA_964624525.1 uncultured Dehalococcoidia bacterium
ACCGGGTTACCTGTGAACGCTGTCATGGAGAGGGGAGCATCATTACTCAGCCCTGCCCGCAATGCCAAGGTACGGGGAGGGAACGCAAGCATCACAGGATAACAGTGAAGATTCCGGCTGGGGTGGAGGATGGCTCTCAAATACGCCTTACTGGGGAGGGAGAGGCGGGGAGATGGGGAGGCTCCCCAGGCAATCTTTATATTACCCTCTTAGTGCAAGAACATGAGTTTTTTAAGCGCGAAGGCAATGACATCCTTTATGAGTTGCCTATAAACTTTGCTCAAGCAGCTCTAGGGGATGAGGTGGAAATACCTACCATAGAAGGCAAGGCTAGTATCAAGGTTCCCCCAGGAGCACAAGCAGGTAAGGTTATTCAATTGAAGGGAAAAGGAATACCCCATCGCTCAGGACGAGGTAATTTACTGGTCAAGATTCGAGTTGTCACCCCAGAAAAATTAGATCATGAACAGCGCCAGTTGTTCCAGGAGTTAGCAAGAAGCTTGGGCAAGGTAACAATGCCTGGGAAAGGACGAAAAAGGAGATTCTTCAGCGAATGAGGTTTTTTTGAAAGTGCTTAGCAATTCCCCAATTGTCATTACGGAGCTTGTTACGAGTTTGCTTCGGCTACGCCTCGCAACTGCTATGCTCCTCTAAGGACAGTAAACGCTCTCAGGGTTTTAAATAGCGGCTCGAATGCATCGTTTTTTTATCCCTTCGGAATGGATTAAACAGGATGGTGTGGTTATTACTGATAGGCTGGCACATCAGTTAAAGAGTGTATTGCGGCTGGGGAGAGGGGATAGTGTCATTGTGCTTGACAATAGTGGCTGGGAGTATGAGGTTGAGCTGGAGAAGGTAGATAGAGTTAGTGCGTTAGGGATAATAAAGAGCAGGAAACCTTCTCAGGGAGAGGTGGTGATGCAAGTTACTTTATATCAAGCTCTCTTAAAGAGTAACAAATTTGAGCTTGTTCTTCAAAAGGGTACTGAATTAGGGGTGAAGAGGTTTGTTCCTCTTATCTGTGAGCGGTGCACTAATAGAGAGATAGCCAATATAGATCACCATAGATTATCTCGGTGGCAAAGGATTATCCAAGAAGCTGCTGAGCAATCCGGGCGAGGTAGACTCCCCCTTCTCTCTTATCCAGTTTTCTTCAAGGAGGCTTGTGATTCTACTAGCGGTTTATCCTTCTTAGCCTGGGAGAAAGAAAAGGCAAGGGGATTAAAAACAGTACTTCAAAGCTGTATCAAGGAGGATAAAATTGAAAGACCCTTATCTATTAATATCTTTATTGGACCCGAGGGGGGGCTCACTTTAGAAGAGGTGGAATTTGCCCGAAGTCGAGGAATATTAAGTATTAGCTTGGGGAATCGTCTGTTGCGCTCTGAAACAGCAGGTTTGGTGGTAACCGCTGCCATCCTTTACGAATATAATGAGCTAGGGGACGAAAGAACTTGGTAATCTCTACCGCTTCCTCCTTGGCAAAGTGTCCCATTAAATCATCTACTGCTTCCTTCACATCGGCTCTCTCATAGATCACCTTGTAAATTTGCTCCGTAATAGGCAAATCTACACCTGCCTTTCGTGCCATCTTTCGAGCCGCAAGAGTGGTGGCAATTCCTTCCGCCACGTAAGGCATGGAATTCATTATCTCCTTTAAGGAACGTCCTTTAGCTAGCTCTACCCCGACATAATGATTGCGGCTAAAGGGGCTGAAACAAGTAGCCACTATATCTCCTAAGCAGGTCAGCCCAACAAATGTGAGAGGGTTAGCCCCCACAGCTGTGCCTAAAACAATTATTTCAGCCAGTCCTCGGGTAATAAGAGTTGCTTTAGCATTGTTTCCGTAACCCAATCCATCGGCTATTCCTGCACCTAAAGCGATGACATTCTTAAGCGCCCCTCCCAACTCTACCCCCACGATATCAGTGCTGGTGAAAACGCAAAAATAGTCTGAGCTTATCAATCGCTGTGCTTGCTCTCCCACTGTTATGTCAGGTGCAGCTACCACTGTTACCGAGTGCAAGCCATTGGCAGTCTCCTGGGCTATATTGGGTCCAGAGAGGGCACAGATATTAGCATGAAAACGGGCATTAATCTCCTCAGCAATTACCTGAGACATGCGCTTGCTACTGCCTACTTCTAATCCCTTGGTGGCACTGATGATAAGTATCGAGTCACGCAGATAATCCTTTACCTCCCTTATATTGCGGCGCATACTCTGCGCAGGCACAGCGAAGATGACGATGTCTGCCTTGTCCAGTGCTTCTTCTAGGGAGCTTGTAGCGGAAAGGCGGGAGGGGAAACGAAATCCTGGTAAGAAAGTAGTATTCTCTCTTGCCATGTTGAGCTCTTCTGCGATCTCCTCCGCTCTCGTCCATAACTTTACACGGATTCCTTTGCGAGCGAGTACTATCCCTAGGGCTGTTCCCCAACTAGCACTACCGATAATAGCTGCTTTTGGCATTTTATCTCCTCATTTTATGGTCAGAGAAGGCTACCTTCTTTCTGCCTTCTCACCCAGTTTGCGTTCTGTCTCCACCCAAATTCGCTGTATATTATCACGGTGCTGGAATAAAATCAACACTCTAGCTACCCCGGTGTAAATCAAGTATTCTACTGGTTGTCTTTCTAAAAGTGGCATTGGCAGCATTGCCAAAAAGAGAACTTAGGTGCCTCCATATTCTTTTTCACTCCTACTCTTAAATAAGAGGCGGAGGGGAGTGCCCTGAAAGCCAAAAAACTGGCGTAGCTTATTCTCCAGATAGCGGCGGTAGGAAAAATGCGCTAATTTTGCATCATTAACCAGGAAAACAAAGGTTGGCGGATTGACCCCTGTCTGCATAGCATTGAGAATCTTTAACTGCTTACTACCTTTCTTGGGGGGAAGATGGGTGGCTATTGCTTCTTTGACCATATTATCCAATAAAGGGGTAGGAAGGTGCTTCAGCCTCTCTTCATAGACTCTTTTCGCCGTAGGTAGGACCTTTTCCACCCCATATCCTGTCTTAGCAGAGAGAAACAGAATTTCTAGATACGGCATAAATTTAGTCTTTTGCTTTATCACCTTTGTCCACTGGGTTACATCTTTTACCTCAGCCAAGTCCCACTTGTTGAGTATTAATATCGCCCCCTTATAAGCCTGCTGAATATAGCCTAAGATATGGGTGTCTTGAGCAGTAATACCTTCAACAGCATCAGTAACCAGCAGAGCTACATCAGCTCGGTCAATAGCACGTAAGGCGCGTGCTAGCCCATATCTCTCGACATCCTGTTCAACTCGACCACGCCGCCTTATCCCCGCAGTGTCAATAAGAATCACATTCTCACCATCGTAGCGGAAAACAGTGTCTATCGCATCGCGAGTCGTTCCCGGAGTCTCGTGAACAATAACTCTTTCCTCCCCAAGGATAGTATTAACTAGCAGCGACTTGCCTACATTAGGGCGCCCGACAACAGCGATTTTCATCAACTCTGGCTCTTCAGAAGTAGGAGGAAGAGGTGGTAAACAAGCAGTGACCTTTTCTAACAATTCATCAATCCCTTTACCATGATAAGCACTAACTGGTACAGGATCGCCCATACCCAGCTTATAAAACTGAAATACCTCGTCTTGCTGCTTGGGGCTATCTACCTTGTTGGCTACCAAAATTATTGGTTTCAACGAGCGGCGTAATATATCAGCTATTTCCTGATCAGGGAGTATTACTCCCTCCTGAGCATCCACCAAGAAAAGAACCATATCGGCTTCAGCAATAGCTACCTCCACCTGTTCTTTCACCTTTTGCCTGATAGCAGACTTGGGCTTTAGCTCAAACCCCCCAGAATCAACTAAAGTCAATTCATGTTCTCCCCAAGAGACATTAGCATAGAGGCGGTCACGGGTTGTCCCTGGCAAATCCTCAACAATAGCCTTCCTTTCGCCCAAGAGGCGATTAAACAAGGTAGATTTGCCCACATTAGGTCTACCTACAATAACCACGATCGGTTTAGTCATCACCTATCAACTTCACTAAAATTGCCTTCTGAATATGTAGTCTATTCTCAGCTTGGTCAAAGACCACAGATTGAGGATGGTCAAGAAGCCCCTCAGCAATCTCCTCCCCATGGTGAGCAGGTAGGGGGTGCATGAATAAGGCATCCTTTTTAGCTAATGATAAGACCTTAGAATTTACTTGGTAGCGGGCAAAGGCAAGGCGGCGTGTCTGTGCTTCAGCCTCCTGCCCCATACTGACCCACACATCAGTGTACACAATATCAACATCCTTGGCAGCAAGGTGAGGTTCTGAGGTACAAAAGATGTGAGTCCCACTCTGTGAAGCAAATTCTTGGGCATGGCGCAATATCTCTTTTTTAGTCTGATAACCTGGCGGTGAAGCAATAGTGAAGTCTATTCCTACTAGTGAGGTGGCTAAAAGTAGGCTATTGGCGACATTGTTACTATCACCAATAAAAGCCAAACGTAAACCCTTAAGCCTTCCTTTTTTTTCGTAAATAGTGAGGAGATCACCCAGCGCTTGGCAAGGATGTTCTTGGTCAGAGAGGCCATTAATTACCGGTACACTAGCGTAATGAGCAAGCACCTCTAAAACTTGGTGGGAGAAGGTTCGTGCCACAATACTATTGACATAGCGGCTAAGGGTTCGAGCGATATCAGGAATTTGCTCTCTTTTCCCTAACCCTACTTCGTCAGGGGAAAGATAAATAGTATTCCCCCCCAGTTGCCACATGGCTATTTCAAAGCTTACCCGAGTGCGTAGGGAGGGCTTTTCAAAGAGAAGAGCGAGAGACTTTCCTTCAAGGTAAGCTTTACCACTCTCTTGCTTTAAACTGATAGCACTTTCAATAAGAGACAAAATGTCATCAGTGCTAAGGTCAGCTATTGAGAGCAGACTTTTTCTTGACACGGATGATTACCTTTGCCCATAGTTATTGGCTGCACGCCAATTGCCAAGATTTCCCTTCTGTCTTTATCGCTGGGGCAATTACCATCTCCACCTTGTGGAATTCGGCAATAGTGGAAGCACCGCAAACACCCATGGCAGCACGCAGAGCACCAATCAAGTTTTGAGTTCCATTAGTAACTGACGTCGGACCAAAAAGTATCTGCTTTAAGGGAGCGGAGGTGCCCACCCTAATTCGTGTGCCCCGAGGCAATGCCGGGTGTGAGGTTGACATGCCCCAATGGTAACCCTTCCCTGGTGCCTCCTCAGCTTGAGCCAGGGTAGCACCCAACATTACGGCATCAGCGCCTGAGGCAAAAGCCTTGCATAAGTCACTCCCAGAGTGGATACCACCATCTGTAATCACGACTATATACCTACCTGTTTCTCGGAAATAATCGTCTCGGGCAACAGCACAATCCATGGTAGCTGTCACCTGAGGAACTCCTATTCCCAGGACCTCTCTAGTGGTGCATGTTGCCCCTGGACCAACGCCAGCGAGGATGCCTGAAATGCCTGTCCTCATTAACTCTAAAGCTGCGCTATAGCTCACACAGTTGCCCACGATAATGGGTATCGAGATTGATTGACACAATTCTGAGAAGACAAGCCCTCGCAGACTTTTGGAGAAATGGTGAGCTGTCGTGACGGTGGATTGAACAACCATTACATCTGCCCCGGCTTCAGCAATAAGGGGGGCAAATCTTTTTGTATTAGCTGGGGTAACGGAGGCAGCACAGACTGCCCCTGCCCGCTTAATCAATTGAATGCGCTCACCAACGAGGTGCTCCTTTATAGGCTCTGAGTAAACCCGTTGTAGCAGAGGAGCAATTTCATCAGAGGGGGCTTGAGCGATCTCAGCTAAAATCTCCTCTGGATTCTCATAGCGAGTCTGCACTCCTTCAAGGTTAAGCACTGCCAGCCCACCTAACTCACTAAACAATATGGCGAAGCGGGGGTTAACCACAGCATCCATTGCTGCAGCTAGGATAGGAATGGGGAAATGGAAGCTTTCGAGATTAAAATCGATATTTGTCTGCTCTGGGTTAATAGTAGTATCCCCAGGTACTATAGCTACTTCATCGAAACCATAGGAACGCCGCATCTCTTTATATTTGTGAATTGGCATAATCCTCCCCGCGCCTAGTAGCAGATTTGACAAAAACTATATCAAGGGGAAGATAGAAAGTCAACACACGCAAATCTTGCTTTAAATTGATTTTCGTCGGTTGACTAAAAGTTGCATTTTTGCCCCAATTGTGGTATATAAATTAAAGTCAAAACCTGATTAAAGGAGTGGGTATTCCCCACTCTTTTTATTAGCAGAGGGGATGAGTAGGAGGTCTGTGGCAAAAATGAAGACTGACTTTGTAATTGCTCTAACCCAACTGGCTGCCGAGAGGAACCTGCCTAAGGAGATTGTCCTCAGGACTATAGAGGCAGCGTTGGTTTCCATCTTCAAGAAAACTAGCTTTGCACCTAACCAAGAGATTTCGGTTAAGATTGCGTCCCAAACAGGTGAGGTTAAGGTTTATGCTCAAAAGGTAGTGGTGGAAAAACCTGCAGATGCTCGCCAAGAGATCTCACTATCCGAAGCACGAAGGCTAAAAGTAAATGTTCAAGTTGGTGAGACAATCGAGGTGGAGTCTACTCCAGAGAATGCTGGGCGCATTGCCGCCCAAACAGCAAAACAGATAATACTGCAGCGATTGCGAGAAGCAGAACGCGATGCTATCTTCGGAGAATATGCTAATAAAGAGGGGGACATTGTCAGTGGTGTGGTGCGTTATGTGGAGCCAAAGCAGATCATTGTTGACTTGGGCAAGGCAGAAGCAATACTCCCTCTTGCTGAACAAGTAAGCACAGAGCATTACCGAGTAGGGCAAAGGCTTAAGTTCTATCTTTTTAAAGTAGTGCGCACCAACAAAGGAACCCAGTTGATAGTATCAAGGACGCACCAAAACTTGGTGCGTCGACTTTTTGAACTAGAAACCCCAGAAATCTACAATGGTACAGTGGAACTCAAAGCCATTGCCCGTGAGCCTGGGTATCGCAGCAAAGTTGCTGTGGCAGCCCGCCAAGAGGGGGTTGATGCTGTAGGTTGTTGTGTTGGGTTACGCAGTGTCAGGATTCAGAATATAACTAAGGAACTAAATGGGGAGAAGGTAGACATAGTTCAATGGCACCCTGATGCGGCGGTTTTTATTACTAATGCGCTGAGCCCTGCTTCAGTAGTAAAGGTGGAAATAGATGAGGCAGGGAGGAGTGCCATTGTAGTGGTTCCTGATAAGCAACTATCTCTAGCTATTGGTAAAGGGGGGCAAAATGCTCGGCTTGCGGCAAAACTTACTGGCTGGCGGATTGATATTAAAAGCCTCTCTATGGCTGAAGTAGAAAAGAAAGTTACTCCGGTAGAAGAGGCTGCTCCCAGCGAGGCAATGCCAGTAGTTGAAACAATAACAGAAGTTATATTGGAACCACCAGCCGAGGAGATAACCCCCATCCCTACGGAGATAGGTGAACCAGCATTAACCTCTGCAGAGGTGTTACCTACCCCGGAGGTAGAAACCCCAGCTGTAGCTGAAACTATGCCACCCCCCCAAACCTATTCTGTGGAAGAGATACTCTCAGAGATAGAGGCAGCTACAGAAAGCCTCCAAGTTCGATTTGCTGAGGGAGTACCAATAAATAAGGGTGAGAAGTCTGAGGTTAAAACAAAAAAGATCAAGCTAAAAAGCGTTCCTAAAGACGAAATACCGGGGCGGAAAGCCAAACCGAAAAAGGCTCCTCGGTGGCAGCGTGCTAGGCTGGAGGATGAGGGCGAAGAAGATTAATACCAAGCAATCACCACTCGTGAAGCATATCCCGCAGCGAACCTGTATTGCTTGCCATCAGGCAAAGCCAAAGCGCCACTTAATACGCCTAGTTTATACTGTTGGTGGCAGAGCAGAAGTAGACCTCACTGGTAAAAGGGCAGGCAGAGGTGCTTATCTTTGCTGTTCACCGGTCTGCTGGCAAGAAGGGCTAAAGAAAGGTCAGTTAGAGAAGGCGTTGCGACAGAAAATAAGTGCTGAGGACGTGGCAAAATTGCTTGCATTTAGCAAAATGCTCTCCTTCAATGGTAAAGTCAACTCTCCCTGGAAGGAAGGGGATTAAATGACAGAGGGCAGCAAAGAACAAAGCCCAGCTTCCGAAAAAGATACTGAACGCCAAGTCGAACTCCCCACCTTTCTGACAGTGAGCCAACTGGCGGGATTATTAGAAACTACTGGAGTTGAGGTCATTAAACAACTGCTGCGAAATGGCATTATAGCAAGTATCAATCAAACCATTGATTATGACACTGCCGCTATAATAGCGGCAGATTTTGGCTATGAGGCAGTAGAGAAATCAATCCCTACTGTTGCTGCTGGAGAGGGATTTGAGGAACAAGATCTCCATCCCCGCCCTCCAGTAGTTACTGTTATGGGACATATTGACCATGGCAAGACCAGCCTTTTAGATGCTATTCGGCGGACAAATGTCATTGCCACTGAAGCGGGGGGTATTACCCAACATATCGGCGCTTATCAAGTGGAAGTAGATGGCAAGAAGATCACCTTTTTAGACACTCCAGGGCATGAAGCTTTTACTGCTATGCGCGCTAGAGGAGCGCATGTGACCGACATTGCTATCCTGGTAGTGGCTGCTGATGATGGAGTGATGCCACAAACAGTAGAAGCGATAGATCATGCCCGTGCTGCTGCAGTTCCTATTGTGGTTGCTCTCAATAAGATTGACAAACCAAATGCTAATTTGGAAAGAGTAAAGAAGCAACTTTCCGAACAGGGTTTAGTTATTGAAGAATGGGGTGGGGATGTCGTTTGTGTCCCTGTTTCCGCCAAAATGAAGCAGGGCATTCCCCAACTCCTAGAAAATATCCTTATTGTTGCCGAGATACTAGAACTAAAGGCAGATCCAAATCGCCCCGCTACTGGAGCGGTTATTGAGGCAGGGCTGGATAAGACAAAAGGACCTTTGGCTACAGTCTTGGTGCAAAGTGGCACCCTCAAGCCGGGCGATTCGGTAATTGTTGGCGATACTTGGGGTAAAATAAAAGCTATGTTTAGTGATAGTGGCAAGCGGATTAAGAAGGCAGAGCCAGCTACGCCAGTTAAAATCCTAGGACTCAATGCTATCCCTAAAGCCGGTGATAGCTTCACCGTAGCGGCTAATGAACGGGAAGCCCGAGCTTTAGCCCAGAAACGACAACAGGAGAGACAGCGGGAGTTATTGAGACCAGCGAAAACACCCCGTTTAGATGACCTGCTTAGCCAAATTCGAGAGGGGCAAACTAAGGAACTCAATCTTGTACTCAAGACCGATGTCCAAGGAAGTATTGAGCCAATAAAGAATTCACTAGAAAGGCTGGAGATGGAAGAGGTAAAGGTGAAAATCATTCACTCTGGCAGTGGGAATATCACCGAAGGTGATGTATTATTGGCACTCGCTTCTAAAGGGATTATTATTGGCTTCAATACTGAACCTACCTTAGGGGCACAACGGTTAGCCGAATTAGAGAAGGTAGATATCCGCCGCTATAAGGTAATCTATGACCTGATAGAAGACATGGAGAGGGCACTTAAGGGCATGAAGGAGCCCTCTTATGTTGAGGTTATTGAGGGACATGCGGAGGTGCGAGCCCTCTTCCCTTCAGACAGGTATAAGAAGGTAGCCGGGGTCTACGTTAGCGACGGTAGGGCGATTCGAGATGCCTTGGTTAGAGTGATGCGCCAAAACCAGATAGTGCACCAAGGCATTCTCAGTAGTCTGAGACGCTTTAAAGAGGATGTAAAGGAAGTACCCGCTGGCTTTGAATGCGGCATAGGGATTGAAGGGTTCGACCAGTTTAAAACAGGTGATGTGATCGAAGTCTATCGGGAGGAGAAGGTTGATGAAGCGGCGCATTGAACGATTGAATCACCTTATCCGAGAGGAGATAAGCGATCTGCTTCAACGCCAAGTCAAAGACCCTCGACTTGGCGGTTTCATTACTGTGACCAGGGTCTCTACCTCTCCAGATTTGCGTCATGCCAAGATATTTATCAGCATTATAGGTAATGAAGACGAAAAAAAGGAATGCCTTAAGGGTCTAGCTGCTGCCTCAGGTTTTCTCCGTAGAGAACTGGGTTTGCGATTGACACAACGTCGCACCCCTGAACTGAGCTTTCACTACGATGATTCTATTGACCAAGGAGCTCATGTTCTGCAATTGATTACACAAGTAGCCAATGAAGCTGGGGAGAGAGGTAAGAGTGGGTGTTGATGGCATCCTCAATATCCTCAAGCCCCCGGGTAAAACCTCCTTTCGAGTGGTCTCCTTGGTGCAGCGCTTAAGCGGTGAGAAGCGAGTAGGACATGCTGGTACACTCGACCCTGAAGCTACTGGAGTATTAATCCTCTGCCTTGGTCAAGGGACAAGGATTATCCAATTCCTTGCGGATGCTACTAAAACCTATCGTGCCGAAATTGAGCTAGGAATAACCACTGATACCTATGATGCCAGTGGCAAAATAATTCAAAGATGTGACCCCTCCTCAGTAACAAGAGAGCAAGTAAAGCAGGTGCTCAATTCCCTTCGTGGTTCTATCGAGCAGATCCCACCAATGCATAGTGCCATTAAATATAAGGGGAGACGCCTTTATCAGCTTGCCCGGCAAGGAATCGAGGTACCAAGGAAACCGAGGATAGTGCAAATTTTCCGTTTAGAGCTTTTGGAGTGGCACCCTCCCCTTATTACTATTGAGGTAGAATGTAGTGCCGGCACCTATATTCGCTCCTTAGCCCAAGACATAGGGCAAGCCCTGGGTTATGGTGCCTACCTTAGAAGGTTGATTCGCCTCGAGAGCGAGCCTTTCCATATCGCTGAGGCTGTTCCTCTTTCTTTGATTGAAGAAGCGTTTCAGCAAGGCTATTGGCAACGCTTCCTCTACTCCATTGATGAGGTAATCCTTAAGTGGGGAGCCGTTATTCTTAGCAAGGAAAGCGAAATGAACTTAAGCAAAGGACGTCCTCTATCTTTAGGGGCTGAGGAAAGAAACTTTACTTATCCTGGAGATCGATGTCGTGCTTATTCAATTGATGGTCGTTTTCTGGCTGTGCTACGCTTTCAAGAAGTGGTGAACCTATGGCATCCAGAGAAGGTTTTCCACAATAGAGGTTAACCAACCAGCCGTAAAGCTCTTGACAATTTAGCTAGAATATGCGTATAGTTCAACTAACTTGAAAGGAGGTGACTGTAAATGCCACAAGCTTATTGCTTCAAATGCAGGACAAAGGTTGACATTAGGAATCCAAACAGTGTTATCCTGAAGAACAAGCGCCCCGCCATAAAGGGTGTATGCCCTAGGTGTGGCACCACAGTGTTTAGAATTGGCAAAGCTCCAAGATAAGGACGAAACTACTTAAAGCTCGACAGGGGCAGTTTATTTAGCAAAGCGAGTGGATTAGCAGTTAGCACTGGCTTTAATTCATTTTGTTTTAAACCTGCACCCTTTCCGATAGCAGTAGCAAGCGAAGGTGTAAGCAAGTCTGAGCTTTCGTGGGCATCAGAGTTAAGTAGGAGTTTGATGTCGAAAACCTGTGCCAGATGGGTGATATGCCCATTGGTAAGTGAATGCCCTTTTCTAGCGCTAATCTCAATAAATACCCCGTTTGCTGCGGCTAGTTTTGCCTCCTCTGGAGTAAGTAAACCTGGGTGTGCCAGAATGTCCACATCAGGTGATTGGATGGCGGCTAAATTAGTTCCCTTTTCCACCGGTTCAATAATAGTCTCGCCATGAACCAATACTATTTGTGCCCCTAATTCTTTAGCTCGCTTTGCTCCTTCAGCAATGACATGCGCAGGAAGGTGAGTAAGTTCAACACCAGGGAGGGCAATAATATCCCAATAAGTTGTGGCAATTCGACAATCTTCAACGATTTCACGGATTATTCTTTCCATAGACCCTAGACCGACATGATCAGTAAGAGCAATAGCACGGTAGCCTAGTGTTGCGGCGCGCTGCATTAGTTCTATAGGAGATAGTGCCCCATCGCTCAAAGAGGTATGAGTATGAAAATCGTAGATCTTAGTTGCCTCCGGACAGGATTTAGGGTATAAATATACCATAAAAAAATACGGTAGACAAAATAGATGACTAATACCAGTGAAGGGCAGGCGAGAGCTGCTAGCTACTCAGGAGTGTAGCCCACCTTAATGACTAAGGAACTGACTTTAAGAAGGAGAAGGCACAAAACTTGGGAAAAATAAATGTAGCCATAATCGGCATCGGTAACTGTGCCTCTTCTTTAATCCAAGGTGTCTATTATTATCGCCATATAGATGAAGATAAGTTTGTGCCTGGTTTAAGACGCCCTAACCTTGGAGGGTACCGTGTAGGTGATATCCAGTTTGTTGCTGCCTTCGATATTGATCAGAATAAGGTGGGGAAGGACTTAGCAGAGGCAATATTTACACCCCCGAACAATACCATTAGGTTTTGTGAGGTGCCACCTACAGGGGTGAAGGTAGAGAGAGGAATGACTCATGACGGGCTAGGTAAATACCTGTCGCAAATTATCACTAAAGCAAGTGGATCTACAGTAAATATTGTCAATATCCTTAAGGAAACGGGGACTGATGTTGTGGTTAACTATCTGCCAGTAGGCAGCGAAGAGGCGACGAAGTGGTATGTGGAGCAGGTGCTCAGTACCGGTTGCGGTTTCATCAACTGCATTCCAGTATTTATTGCGAGAGAGAATTACTGGCAAAATCGCTTTGCGGAAAGGGGATTACCTATCATAGGTGATGATATCAAGTCTCAGCTTGGTGCCACTATCACTCATCGGATACTTGCCCGACTCTTCCGTGAGCAAGGGGTTAAACTGGAGCGAACCTATCAACTAAATTTTGGTGGTAATACAGACTTCTACAATATGCTGGAGCGGGAGCGCTTGGAGTCGAAGAAAATTTCCAAGACAAATGCAGTTGCCTCTCAGTTAGATTATAAACTCAACCCTAGTAACATCTATGTGGGACCCAGCGATTATGTGCCTTGGCTGGGTGACCGCAAATTTTGCTATATTCGTATGGAAGGGCGAACCTTTGGAGATGTACCTCTAAATCTTGAGCTTAAGCTTGAGGTGTGGGATAGCCCCAATTCAGCCGGGGTAGTCATTGATGCTATAAGATGTTGCAAGCTAGCTTTAGAAAGAGAGCTCAGCGGGGCACTGGTTGCCCCCTGTGCTTGTTTCATGAAGTCACCCCCGGTTCAATATAATGATGACCAAGCCCGCAGGATGCTGGATGAATTTATTGCTGGCACAGATAATGAAACCTTGCCTCCAAAAACAAGTGGCTAAAGATAGTGGACTATTCCAAAGCGATGAAAATCGCCCAGGTTTCCCCTTATGATTATGCTTATCCTGGTGGGGTAAATACCCATATTTCCCATCTTGCTCTTCACCTTGCTAAGATGGGGCATGAGGTAAAAATCCTCGCCCCTTGCTCTAATAAGAAAACTCTACCCAGCGACCAAGATATCATCCCTTTAGGGATGGCTATTCCCTTCCCTTCCAATGGCTCAGTGGCTCGGGTTACCCTATCGGGGTGGCTAATGCCTAAGGTGAAGTCTATCCTCAAAGAAGAAAAGTTCGATATTGTTCACCTCCATGAACCCTTCTGTCCTCTGCTTCCCTGGTTGGTGCTCTTCTTATCTCGGTCAGTTAACATAGGAACTTTCCATGCCTATTATGCTCACTCCCTAGGATATCGGATAGGAAAATCAATCCTCCTTAAATCGGTTTGCAACAAGCTCCATGGTAAGATTGCTGTCTCTGAACCAGCGATGAAATTCGTCTCTAGATATTTCCCTGGTGATTACCTTATCATCCCTCATGGAGTTGACTTGGAATGCTTTTCAACAGAGGTTTCTCCTATTGAGAACTTCTGCGACGGTAAACGAAATATCCTGTTTGTTGGTCGGCTGGAGGAACGCAAAGGGATAGGCTATCTACTTAAAGCTTATGAGAGGGTGCAAAAGGAATTTCCTCAATCAAGACTTATTATAGTGGGTCCCGGCGATGATTATCCTTATAAGAGATGGGTTAGTGAGAGAAAGCTAAATGATGTGGTTTTCACAGGTTATGTTTCCTATGCTGATATTCCACGATATTATCGCACCGCTGACATCTTCTGCGTTCCGGCTGTGGGGCAGGAGAGCTTCGGTATTGTTCTACTTGAGGCAATGGCTGCTGGCAAACCGATTATTGCCTCCAATATTGAAGGGTATGCCAATGTGGTAACCCATGGTGTAGAAGGGCTCTTGGTGCCACCTAAAGATGATCAGGCACTGGCTCATGCCCTTCTCTCCCTCCTTAATGATCAAGCCCTTTGCCAGCAAATGAGTAATAGAGGAAGGAGCAAGGCAGAGAGGCATAGCTGGGAGTCTATTGCTCAAAGGACAATGGACTATTACCTGGAATTGCTAGACGGGAAGGTAGGATAGTTGGTAAATTTGTCCCGAATGCGACATATGGCAGCAGAGTTCTCTACAACCCCCTTAGTCAAGATTCTCTCCAAAACGAGGTTAACACCTAATACACTAACCTTAACTGGACTTTTGGTGAGTCTAGCTGCTGCAGGGGTGATTGCTAAAGGATACTTCTTTCTAGGAGGGGGACTAGTGCTCCTTTCAGGGGTTTTTGACCTCCTCGACGGTCCGCTGGCTCGAGCCAAAGGGCAAAGCACAAAGTTTGGTGCTATCCTCGATTCCACCTTTGATCGCCTTGGAGAGGCAGCAGTGCTTCTTGGACTTCTAGTTTTCTATGTGGGTCAGCATTCTACCTGGGAACCCTTGTTGATCTACATCACCTTTGTCAGCTCAGTATTAGTCAGCTATTTAAGGGCGAGAGCGGAGGGGCTGGGAATAGAATGTGAAGTAGGTATATTCACCCGAGCGGAGAGAATTATTGTTTTAGCCCTAGGGCTCATGGTAGGACAGTGGAAAGATAATGCAGTTCTCATTGTTTTATGTATACTGGCAGCACTGGCTTGGGTAACAGTGATACAGCGTCTTATTTATCTAAAGCAAAGGACGAGGTGATTGATTATGAGAGATGATACTTTCCAATGGAGCTTCATCGGGGTGGCTGCTCTGGCTATCATTTTAATAATCTTAGCAGCAGTAGGAGTGATACCCGTCTGGGTTATAGCTATCGCCATCGTTGGCGGGATTGCTGGTGATATGCTCCTGCTTTACTACTGGGGAAAAGACTACATGAGCCGATACTAAACTCGAGGAGGTTGAATGCCAGCAATTGCTGTTATTGGGGCCCAGTGGGGGGATGAGGGGAAAGGGAAAATTGTTGACCTTCTTGCTGAGAAAGCAAATATGGTGATTCGTTTCTCCGGAGGTCCCAATGCGGGGCACACTGTATCTAACCCTTATGGTGAGTTTAGGTTGCATCTTGTCCCCGCCGGCATTTTTTACCCTCATACAGTCTGTCTTATTGGCAATGGGGTAGTGGTTTCCCCGTCGGTACTCATTCGAGAATTGGAGCAACTAGAGCAGAAAGGTGTGGATACTTCAAGGCTGTTCATTAGTCCCCGGGCTCATTTGATTATGCCTTATCATACTCTTCTCGATAAACTGGAGGAGGAAGCAAAAGGTAGTAAAGCCCTAGGTACTACCCTCAGTGGTGTAGGACCGGCTTATATGGATAAGGTAGGTCGCCTGGGAATTCGAGTTGGAGACCTTCTCGATAAAGAAGGGTTACTCCATAGACTTCGTTTTGTGCTTGAGCAGAAGAATATCATTCTTATCAAAGTATATGGAGCTCCCTCCTTATCTTTAGAGGAGGTTTATGACCAGTATTGCCAATATGCAGAGCGTCTTGCCCCCCTTATTCGCCACACTGAGCCCATGGTTAAACAGGCTTTAGAAAGAAAGGAGCTAGTCTTATTAGAGGGGGCACAGGGAACCCTTCTTGACATTGATTTTGGTACCTACCCTTATGTTACCTCCTCCTCTCCCATAGCTGCGGGAGCCTTTATCGGGGCAGGTTTAAGCCCATCTCAAATTGAAGGCATTCTTGGTGTTTTTAAAGCCTATACTACCAGGGTGGGTAGTGGACCCATGCCCACCGAGCTTCGGGATGAAACCGGGGATTTAATTCGACAGATAGCTGGCGAGTATGGAGCAACCACAGGAAGACCACGCCGCTGTGGCTGGTTTGATGCTGTAGCCGCTCGCTTTAGCGCCGACATCAATGGCTTAACTGGAGTTGCCCTTACCCGTCTCGATGTTTTAGACAAAATGGCTTCTATTAAGATCTGCACTAGCTATAAGGTGGATGGCGATATTATTGAGCAGTTCCCTAGTAGCGCAACAACCCTCGAAAGGTGTCAGCCAATTTATGAGGAGCTACCCGGTTGGCAATCCTCGATAACTCACCTACGCCACTTTGGCGAGCTACCAATACCAGCTCAAGCCTATGTAAAAAGGCTAGAAGAGCTTATTGGGTACCCGATCAAGATTGTTTCCATAGGACCGAGACGGGAGCAGACCATCATAGTAAGACCTATTCTGTAAGGGACCTAGTACCAAACCTCTTATTTTTGTCGGTGAGCCTTGAAAGATCCGGTGTCATTGCGAGATCGCCTAGGGCGACCGAAGCAATCTCGGCAGGGAGGGGGAACCGCAGTGAGATTGCTTCGCTTCGCTCGCAATGACATGAGAAGAACACCCATTTATTGAGCGATTGTTGTTGCCCCAGGTTAATGCTTACCTTTGCCAGATTTTTGTTTTATAATCTGTCAGTATGGAGCGGATAATCTCAGGCAAACCCAGGGAAGAGGATATTGCCCTCGACACTAGCCTCCGTCCCAGGCGTCTTGCTGATTATATCGGGCAGGATAAGGTTAAGGAAAATATTAAGATAGCCATTGCCGCAGCACAAGCAAGGAAAGAATCACTCGACCATATTCTCCTTTACGGACCGCCAGGCTTGGGGAAGACTACTCTAGCATATATTATCGCTGCGGAAAAGGGGGCTAGTATCAGAATTACCTCTGGACCAGCTATAGAGCGCCCCGGAGACCTGGCAGCAATTATAACTAACCTTCAAGAGGGAAATATTCTATTCATTGATGAGATCCATCGTCTCCCCCGGGTGGTAGAGGAAGTGCTTTATCCAGCTATGGAAGACTTTGCTTTGGATATTATCCTTGGCAAGGGTCCGGGAGCCAAAAGCCTGCGTCTTCACCTCCCTCATTTTACCCTTATTGGAGCTACCACTCGCTTTGCCATGCTCAGCCCTCCTTTAAGAGATAGATTTGGGGCTATCTATAGGCTTGATTTCTATGACCAGGAAGCTATAGAGACAATTGTGCGGCGTTCTGCCAGTATTCTCAAAGTAGAGGCGGAGGAGGGTGGGGTGAGGGAGATCGCTTGCCGCGCTCGAGGAACACCCCGGGTGGCGAATCGATTGCTCAAGCGAGTACGGGACTACGCCCAGGTGATGGCAGAGGGGCTGATTACTGAGGTAGTAGCTACAGAGGCACTAGCTAGGCTCGAAGTTGATAATATTGGCTTAGATGAAGTGGATCATAAATTGCTGCGGACTATCATCGAGAAGTTCGATGGCGGTCCGGTAGGGCTCGATACTCTTGCGGCTTCCATTAGCG
>CAZUZX010000003.1:23137-30815 GCA_964624525.1 uncultured Dehalococcoidia bacterium
GGGTAATGTTGAGCCACTACTTGAGCTACTCTACTTCCGAGACCCCCTTGCAACAGATGCTCCTCAGCAGTGACAATAGCTCCCGTCTCTGCAGCTGCCTGAATAATAGCCTCCTCATCCAAGGGTTTTAAGGTAGGCATGTTCAATACCCGGCAGTCGATCCCTTGATGGCTGAGGCTCTTTGCTGCCTCCAAAGCTTGAGCCACCATTATCCCACAAGCGATGATAGTGGCATCAGAACCTGGTCTCATGGTTACTGCTTTACCTAGCACAAATTGGTAGCCATCACTATAAATCAGAGGAGTCTTAGGTCGACTGAGTCGGATATAGAAAGGTCCCTGGGTAGCGGCTGCCACTCTTATCACTTGAGTTGTCTCAATAGCATCAGCGGGTGCAATGACAGTGAAGCTGGGGAGAGAACAAGCTAGAGCTAAGTCCTCTATAGCATGATGGGAAAAACCATCCTCGCCTACAGTAATACCACTATGGCTAGCTACCACCTTAACATTCAGACAGGGCTGAGCAATACTCAGGCGTAACTGGTCAAAGCAGCGAGCAGTGGCAAAGACAGCAAAACTGCTGGCAAAGACAATCTTACCGGAGGCAGCAAGCCCAGCCGAAATGCTCATCATATTCTGTTCGGCAATGCCACAATTGAAAAAACGCTGGGGGAATTCTCGAGCGAAGACACGAGTCATGGTTGACTGAGACAGATCAGCATCAAGGACTACGATATCGGGATTCTCTTTCCCTAGAGCTGCTAAGGTCTTGCCATAAGCTTCCCGGGTAGAAGCGAGCCTCCTCACTCTTCCAATTCCTTTAGTGCTCTTTCCGCTTCCTCAGGAGTGGGAGCTCTGCCATGGAATTCTAGATTATTCTCCATAAAGCTGACTCCCTTGCCCTTAATAGTATGGGCAATGATTAGCGTCGGTTGTCCTTTTATTTGTTTTGCTTGCTCAAAAGCGGCTAGGATTTGGCTGAAATCATGACCATCTATTTCAATAACGTGCCAGCCAAATGAGTGCCACTTCTCACCGAGGGGTTCGAGGTTCATCACCTCCCAGTTCCAGCCATCAATCTGCTGCTTGTTGTGGTCAATAATAGCCACCAAGTTATCGACCTTAAAATGAGTAGCTGCCATAGCTGCCTCCCAAACTTGTCCTTCATCACACTCACCGTCTCCTAAGAGAACATATACCCGGTAGTTTTGAGAGTTAAGCCGAGCCGCCAGAGCGACGCCGATACCGAAAGATAACCCTTGACCTAGGGAACCAGAAGACATTTCTACACCCGGGGTGCAAGTCCTGTCAGTATGACCTTGAAGGCGACTGTCCAATTTCCTCAAGGAGGAAAGTTCTTCTAGAGAGAAGTAACCACACTCAGCCAAAGCGGCGTAGAGAAGAGGAGCAGTGTGACCTTTGCTGAGGATAAATCGGTCACGTTCAGCCCACTGAGGCTCTGAAGGACGATGATGCAAGACGCAAAAGAAGAGAGCAGTAACTATGTCAGCTGCGGAAAGGGAGCCACCAGGGTGTCCGCTACCTGCCTTAGCAGTCATAGCAATGACGTGGCGGCGTAGCCTCCTGGCTATTTCTCCCAGAGAGCGACCCATATCTTCTCTCTCCTTTATAGAAGGGAGAGCCTCGGCTGAAGTAGTGAATGCCAAAGCAGAAGGATTACCAGGCTTCTTCTCATCAGATGACATTCTATTTATTACCTCGTGTAATAATTATAGATTTATCTTAGCTATAACGCAAGCAGTAAAAGCTTTCTCGCTTTTGTAAATATCACTTCACCTCCATAAATTGGCCAGGGTTCAAAATTTTTAAATAAATACTGTTACTGGGGCATGGATTAGAGCTTTACCACTTTAGCTGTATAGACATCAGGGATAGATAGGAGTTGCTGAATTTGCTCTTCACTCAAGGATTCGTCTAGTCCCAACACCATTAATGCCTGCCCTCGGGGCTTGAGACGACTTACTTGCATAAAGCTGATATTGATATCGGCATTGCCGGTTACCATACCCACTGCCCCGATAAGCCCGGGACGGTCTCGGTGGTCGCTGAACAAGAAGTAGCCTTCCTTGGGCACCAAGTCAATCCAATAGTCGTTTACCCTGACAATATGTAACTCCCCCCGCATTACTGTCCCCGCTACCGTAGTAACTCCAGCGCTGGTAGTCACGGATACAGTAATCAGGCTAGCATAGTTTTCGCAGACCGGGTTCTTATGTTCGGTGACTTTTAACCCTCGTTTTTGGGCAATGATGTTAGCGTTGACTATGTTAATCCGCTCCTCACTTACCCAGCCCAGTAAGCCCCCGATGACAGATGCCTTCAGAGCGGTAACCTCGTAATTAGCTATCTCGCCATCATATCGAATATCAATGCTGCTCATCTGTCCTTCTGCTAGCTGAGCTACGATCTTGCCCACTACAGAGGCAACTTCGAGGAAAGGTGCTAGCATAGAAAGGGTTTCAGGGGGGATAAGAGGAGCGTTGACCGCATACCTGGCAGGCTTTCCATTAAGCACTGCAACTACTTGCTCTGCGGCATCCACCGCGACACTAGCTTGAGCCTCTGCTGTGGAGGCTCCCAAATGGGGGGTAACAATGACCTTCTCGTTTTTAAGGAGGGGGTTGTTCAAAGGGGGTTCCTCGGAGAAAACATCAATAGCTGCGCCAGCTACTCTGCCTTCCTTAATAGCCTGGGAAAGGGCTTGTTCCTCAACTAACCCGCCTCGGGCACAATTTATAATGCGTACCGCGGGCTTGACCAGAGATAATTCCTTGGCTCCAATTAAACCCTGAGTGGCCGATGTCAGAGAGAGGTGAAGGGTAATAAAGTCGGACTCTTTGAGTAATCTCTCAAAGGAGACAAGCTCTACTCCTAAATTGCGGGCATAATCTAAAGAGACAAAAGGGTCATAGGCAATGACCTTCATCTCAAGACCTTGAGCCCTCCGGGCTACCTCCGAGCCTACATTGCCTAAGCCGATGACCCCCAATGTTTTATTCCGCAACTCCACTCCAATGAAGTTATGGCGCTGCCATATACCGGCGTGGAGGAGAGCATGAGCCTGGGGAATATGTCTAGCTAAGGCAAGCATAAGAGCAATAGTATGCTCAGCGGCAGAAATGGTGTTTGCGGTAGGGACATTGACCACTATAATACCTCTCTGGGTGGCGGCTTCTAAATCAATGTTGTCTACCCCAACCCCAGCCCGAGCAATAACCTGAAGTCTACTCCCAGCCTCGATGACCTCGGGGGTTACCTTAGTTTCACTACGCACTATCAATGCTTCGTACTCACTGATAAGGGCGACGAGTTCCTCAGGCTTCAACCCTAGTTTAATATCTACCTCAGCCTGCTTCTTTAAAATGTTTATTCCCTCTTCAGCAATAGGCTCACACACCAAGACTTTCATCTCAAATCCTCTTAATTAAGCTAAAAGAACGATTCAATTAAACCAAAATTTACATTATGCTACTTTTGTAAGCCGATAACCCACCTTAGGTAAAGCACTCTGCAATGCTTTTAGCACCTCTCCCATATCGTTCTCAGTTACCCATCCTAGATGACCGATGCGGAAGATCTTCCCCTCCAGCCTTTGTTGCCCTCCAGAAAGGATAATATTGTAATCCTCCCTAAGTATTTGGAGCAACCCTTTTACATCTACCCCCGAAGGAGCCTTGATGGCGGTAACAGTATTGGAGGCAGAGGCTTCGGGAGGGAAAAGGGTTAATCCTAGTGATTTTATCCCTTCTCGGGCTACATCGGCTACTTGGGCATGGCGAGCAAAGACACGGGATAATCCCTCTTGCTCTATTAGCTCCAGGGCAACGGCTAAAGCATAGAAGGTGGAGATAGCCGGGGTCCACGGGGTTTGCCCTTTTTGTTCTAAGAAGCTTTTTGCTTTAGCAAAATCCCAGTAGTAACGGGGCATTTTGGCTTTAGAATGTGCTTGCCACGCTTTTTGACTAAAACTGACCATAGCCAACCCCGGCGGAGCCATCCATCCCTTCTGGGAGGCAGTGACTACCACATCACATTGCCAAGCATCTACTGGTAAATCAATGGAGCCCATGCTGCTAATAGCATCAACTAAGACGAGATGGTCAAATTCCTTTGCCACGGCACTAATAGAAGCCAAGTCATTAGTTAGTCCGGTGGAGGTCTCATTATGGGTCACCAGCACCGCTTTAATTTTTGGATTGGCTTGGAGAGCCTGACGCACTGCCTCAGGCTCAGCAGCTAAGCCCCACTCGAAGCGGAGTCTTTCCACTTCAGCACCAAACTGCTCGGCAATATCGGCAAACCGCTCCCCAAAGAAACCATTGCAAACTGCTAGCACTTTATCACCAGGTGAGAGGGTATTAACCACGGCAGCTTCCATCCCTCCCGTGCCTGAGCAAGTGAGAATGAAGACATCTCCTTTAGTTTGAAACAGTTCTTTAAGCTTATCAGTTAGTTGGTGAATAAATACACCAAATTCCTTACCCCGGTGATTCATCATCTGCTTCGTCATGGCTTGAAGCACTTCATCGGGGCAGGGGGTCGGTCCCGGAATCCGTAATTGCATTTTATACCTCCATATTTAATTACCGTAGTGCAGGTCTTTAGACCCACTAATTCAATCAACGATTGGCAGACCTAAAGGTCTGCGCTACTTAGCTTATCAGCATCAACAATTTTAACAAAGCGGCGCTTGCCCACCTTAATGATGCTGCCACTCTTTATCCTGGTGGAATCGCTACTTATCCTTTTGCCATCGATTTCAATAGCGCCTTGCAATAAGAGGCGCTTCGCCTCGCCTCGGCTTCTTACTATCTTCGCTGCCCACAGGAGATCTGCAGTATAAACAGAAACAAAATCATCAGGGTAGGGCAGGATTAACTGGACAGGCATTTGACGACTTAGGGCTGCGAAGGAGACAGGGTACTCTGGAATCTCCTCCGGCACCTCTTTTCTTTGGAATACCTTGGTGAAGTGCTCCTCTGCCTCCCGCGCTGCCTCAGCACCCTGGAACTGAGTTACAATCTCTCGGGCTAAGTGCTTCTTAAGCAGCATGGGGTTAACCGATTGGGTCTCAAGCTGCTGCCTCAATTCCTCTAGCTCCTTATCCGGAACATCGGTGACTAGCTCAAAGTAAGGCATGATATTGGAGTCGGGGATAGACATCACCTTACCATAAATTTCTATCGGAGGCTCGTCGACTCCAATATAGTTATTCAGGCTTTTGCTCATCTTCTGGCTACCATCAGTGCCCACCAGGAGGGGGACTAAGAATACCTGCTGGGGAGGTTGCCCCATCATGGTTTGGAGTTCCCTACCCATCAGGCAATTGAACTTCTGGTCAATGCCACCAAACTCTACATCAGCTTCGATAACCACCGAGTCATAAGCCTGAAGCAAAGGGTATAGAAGCTCAGTAATGGCAATGGGGCGACCGGCGTTGTATCTTCTATTAAAGTCCTCTCGGGCTAATAACTGCGCTACAGTAAACTTGCTCGCCAGCTTAATGATGTCGTTCAAGCCGAACTTGCCAAACCACTCACTCTGCCACCGCACCTGGGTTTTATCTTTATCGACTATCTTGAAGAACTGCTTCATATAGGTCTCAGCATTCCGCCTCACCTCTTCGGGTGAGAGCATGGGGCGGGTAATTGACTCACCGCTTGGGTCTCCAATCTGAGCCGTCCAATCGCCAACAATAAGGATGACCTGATGCCCCATCTCCTGAAATTGGCGCAGTTTCTTCAGCCCTACTACATGCCCTAGATGGATATCAGGGCGACTGGGATCAAAGCCTTGCTTAAGCCGCAGCGGTCTTTCTGATTGGAGAAGTTTTATTAATTCGGGCTCAGCTATGATTTCAGCTACCCCTCGCCTCAGCAATGAGCTAACTTTAGGAGAGATCATTCCTTTACCTTCTTCAATATTGAAATTGCCTTTTCCACGTCCCGGCTTATCTGGGCTTTCAGCTCTTCAGGGGAAGGGAAGGGTTTTTCGGCTCGCAATCGCTCTATAATTTCAATCCTGAGCTCCTCTCCATAGAGTTCGCCCCGAAAATCGAGAAGATAGACCTCTACTGTCCTTTGATTCTCTCTAAAGGTAGGTCGTCTACCAATATTGGTTACCGAGGGGTAGGCGTGGCTACTAAGATAAGCCCTAGTCACATATACTCCATCAACAGGCAGTGCCTGATTCGAGTTCACTGCTAAGTTAGCAGTGGGGAAGCCTAATGGCTTGCCTCGCTTCGCGCCATGAACCACCCGCCCACTTAGACTAAAGGGACGCCCTAAAAGCCGGCTCACCTTTGGCATATCACCTTGTGCCAGAGCTTGACGGATGGTAGTGCTACTTACCACCTCCCCGTTTACCACCTTTGGTGAAACGACATCTACAGTAAAACCAGCTTCCTTACCTAAGGAATGAAGGGCAAAAACATCCCCTTCCCTCCCTCGTCCCATGACGAAGTCAGGACCGACAACTAAACCCCGCATTTTTAGATGCGATTGTAGCAAAGCAACAAAGTAGCGGGCGGGAAGTTGAGCTAGCTCCGAGGTAAAGGAGAGGGGTGTAACCAGCTCAATACCTAACCCTTGGAGAAGTCTAACCCTCTCTTCCAAGTTAGTTAAGTAGGGCAAGGGTGTTTGAGGCGATAGCACCTGTTGCGGGTGATTACGAAAGGTCACCACTCCGGCCAGGTAATCCTTTACCAAAGCTTGTCTCTTCAGATAGTCTACCAGATGCTGGTGACCGAGATGGACACCATCGAAAACACCAACAGTGAGCATTGTCTCCCGCTGCGGTGCAAATTTAGCTATTTCCTCCTCAACCGACATAATTGATCTCCCTTAAGCCTTCTTTACAGCTATGCGGCGCTTGACTGCAGTAGCCACTGGAGCCAGTTTTACCATTAACTCCTCAAAGTGCTCGAAAGTGAGCGATTGTGCCCCATCCTTCAGAGCAGAGTCAGGGGTGGGATGAACCTCAATCAGCAAACCATCAGCCCCAGCAGCTACTGCCGCCAAGGCTAATGGACTGACCAAATACCACTTACCAGTGCCATGGCTAGGGTCAACAATAATTGGCAAATGGCTTAGCTTATGGATAATGGGAACAGCACTGAGGTCTAAGGTATTCCGAGTATAATTTTCGAAGGTTCTAATACCTCGTTCGCAGAGTATCACCTGACGGTTCCCCTGGGCTAGAATATATTCTGCCGCCAGTAGCCACTCTTGGATAGTAGCTGACATACCCCTCTTGAGTAGCACCGGCTTGTTTACCCTCCCTACTTCATCCAGTAAGATAAAGTTTTGCATATTGCGTGCTCCGACTTGAAGGATATCGACGTATCTGGTTACCAACTCCACATCCTCAGGAGCAAGAACCTCGGTGACTAGAGGCAAACCTGTTTCCTCTTTTGCCTGAGCCAAGAGTTTGAGCCCGCCTTCACCCAAACCGCGAAAGTGATAAGGGGAGGTGCTCGGCTTGAAAGCCCCACCCCGCAGGATATTTGCTCCGGCAGCTTTTACCGCCCGCGCTGTGCTCATCACCTGCTCCTCTGTTTCCGCAGCGCAAGGACCAGCCATCACTACTAGTTCCTTGCCACCGATGCTAACCTCGTTAACCTTTATTACGGTATTTTCAGGCTGAAACTCCCGGCTGGA
>CAZUZX010000004.1:0-7171 GCA_964624525.1 uncultured Dehalococcoidia bacterium
CCTTGTCACAGATCAAGAATCTCTGCCCTTTTTCTTTTCATAACTTGCAAGTAGTCTTAATCTAGGGGCACAAAGAATGGTTCGGAGTTTGTTTCCAGGATATCTATGACATATACCGATGTAAGCCGAAGAACTTTTTTATCTCCATCCATAATCCCTTCAACTCCATGCTGCCGAAGTTCGTTCAGAAGTTCCAAAGTAAGCTTTTCAAAAGGAATCTCTATCACCTTTGCCAAATTATTACCTCTCTCTGCTCTACTTTGTTGGAGACCAATTCGACCCTGGGTCTACTACTGTACTTATTCTGGCACATTCTTCCCGCCGTGGGAATGGATTATGTTCTATAAGATTGTTCTAGTATCGCCTTTCTGAGGCCCTTATCCCACTATCCAGAAGCATTAGAATTATTGCCCTATTACGGCAGCCCTCTAAATCCGAATGTGGTCACACATGCGTTTTCTAGTCTCGTCCGAAGAACAGGGCTAACTCGGATGCGGTTGTATGACCTTCGACACGCGCACGCTACCCTGATGCTGAAGGCGGGAGTACATCCCAAGGTAGTATCGGAAAGGTTGGGACACGCGAGCGTTTCAATCACCCTGGATACCTACAGTCATGTGTTGCCAGGTTTAGTGAGCCGTGTAGGATTCGAACCTACGACACCCTGATTAAAAGTCAGGTGCTCTTCCCCTGAGCTAACGGCCCACCCTCAATATTAGGCTCGATTTAAACTCCGGTGCGGTAATATTCTACTCTATTCTACCAGAAATTTCTCCTTGAATTAAACTGAAAGCATAGAGATTGTTTATTTGTCATTGCGACCCCGATTCATCGGGGGAAGCAATCCCAGAGATTGCCACGCTTCGCTCGCAATGACAGAGAGGGGTTAGTCGACAACCTCAGGCCTACTTCATTGACCGGCTTTTTATTAGAATGCTAACATATCTCGATGATTATAGGGGTGTTGAAGATTGTTCCACCTGTTTAAGGGAAAAACAGAACAAGCACTAAAGCGTAGTAAAGAGACGTGGTTTAGCAAGGTAATCCGTCTCTTTGAGCGTCCCACCATAGAGGAGGGGTTGTGGGAGGAGCTGGAAGAGCTACTCATTGCTGGTGACGTAGGTGTAGATACCACAGCTAAGCTTATCCAGCGAGTAAGAAGAAGGGTAGAAAAGGAGAAGCTTAGTGATGTTCAGCAGGTGCGTAATGTTCTAAAGGAAGAAATGAGTAATATGTTGAAGATTGACAGAATAAAGCCAGTTACTTGGGAACTAGGAACTGCCCCTGGGTCTCCCTGGGTCATCCTGGTTGTCGGAGTGAATGGTTCGGGCAAGACCACCAGCATTGCCAAGTTGGCTTATGGCTTTAAGAGAGAGGGGAGAAGGGTTATCTTAGCCGCTGCTGACACTTTTAGGGCGGCAGCAATAGACCAGCTCAAGTGGTGGGGCAAGCGAATAGAGGCGGAGGTTATCTCTCACCAGCCTGGTGCTGATCCAGGGGCGGTAGTCTTTGATGCCCTTGAAGCAGCCAAGAGCCGTGGTGCTCAGGTGGTTATCATTGATACTGCTGGACGCCTCCATACCAAGTTCAACCTGATGGAGGAACTGAAGAAAATTAAGCGAGTAATCCAGCGAGTTGATGCCTCAGCCCCCCATGAGACGCTTTTAGTTCTTGATGCTACCACTGGGCAAAATGGCTTAGCACAAGCAAGATACTTTACTGAGGCGGTGGGGATTAGTGGGATTATCTTGGCTAAGCTAGATAGCACCGCTAAGGGGGGAATAGTGCTGGCTATCTGTGACCAGTTGAAAATTCCGGTTCAATTTATTGGCAGCGGCGAAAAATTGGATGACCTTGCCCCTTTCGATTCTCAGACCTTTGTCGAGGCATGGATGTCTTAAAGTGGTAGCCTCGATCATTATAGGGATAGACCCCACCATATTTAATCTCGGCTCTCTGGCTATTGGCTGGCACGGGGTTTTCATGGTTCTAGGCATAATTGTCGGTATTTGGCTTACCCTGCGTCTGGCAAAGAGGTCTGGCATCTCGGAGGAATTTATCTATGCCTCTGCCTTTCTGGTTATCCTTTTTGGTTTAATCGGGGCAAGGTTAGTCCATGTCCTTGATAACCTAGGCTATTACTGGGATAACCCCGGTCAAATACTCGCCTTCTGGGAAGGGGGACTAGCTTGGTATGGCGGGCTTGTTGGCGGGGTATTGGCAGTGGTAGTTTATGCTAAGGTGAGGAAATTCTCCTTAGGGCATTTTGCTGATGCCGCTGCTCCTAGTGTCATCCTTGGATTAGCTATTGGTAGGATTGGCTGCACTATAAACGGTGATGCCTATGGTACACCAACATCACTGCCCTGGGGTTTGGTCTACACCCACTCACCCTATGCTCCCTTTTGGGTAGCGGGACATCCTGCACCAGTTTATGAAATTATATGGAACCTGATAGTTTTTGCCCTGCTGTGGCGACTAAGGGGGCGACTTAAGCCACCAGGGGCACTTTTCCTCCTTATGATAGCGATGTATTCCTTTGGCAGGTTCTTTATCAGCTGGGTGAGAGTTGAGCCAGCGGTAGCGGGACCCTTGCATCAAGCACATTTCATATCCCTGATTTTATTTTTAGGTGCGGTGGCTCTTTTAGCTTATAATAAAGTCGCTTGGGTGAAACCTGAAATTGCTAGGAGAACTTCGGGGGACAAACCCAATGAGCCGTAAGATGCTAACGGACAGGGGCAAAATCGAGGATATTAAGCGCCAGTATATTTTCGCCGCCCCATTGGTCTACTATCAGGTTATATACGACGTTAATCTCAGGGGTTAGCTCGGCAGTGAGATTACCTAAGCCGAAGCCAATTCCTTGCCATACGATATCCCCCTGGCGCAATTTTAGCCTTAGGTGCTGCCCTCCGTTACCAGCAAGGTGATAATCTATTACCTTTACTCCTCGACTAAGGAGAGCAGGCAGAGGGTTGCTGTGCCCGAAGGGAGCAAATCTTTGGATGAGCTTAAAGATTTCTCCATTGATGGTGGAAAGGGATATCTCAGCCTCCACAGTTAGGAAGGGATGAAGCTCGATACTGGCGAGTCGGTTAGCGGCTATGTTGAGAAGGCACCGCTGGAATTGGGTTACATTCTTGGTAGGCAGAGCAAAGCCAGCTGCTGTGGGATGCCCTCCAAATTGTAGTAAGAGTTCTTGGCATTCCCTTAAGGCGGTAATGATATCGAATTCGGGGATACTGCGAGCACTGCCTCTAGTTATGTCTTGAGCCAATTTAAAAATAATAGTGGGACGGTAAAATTCATCCACCAGCTTGCTAGCAATAAGCCCGGCTACTCCTGAGGGATAGTCCTCTCCCCCCACGATTAGGATGGGGGAATCGATGCCGCTAATAAATAGTTGCTCCTTTGCTCGAGCTAAAAACTCTTCAGTCAATTTCTGTCGCTGGGCATTTTTCTGCTCCAGTTCCCCAGCTAAGTAGTGTGCCTCCTCAGGTGAATCAGTTACGAGTAACCTATAGCTGCTCAGAGCCTGGTCTAGTCTTCCCGGAGCATTAAGGCGCGGGGCTAAAATCCAGGAGATACTCTCGGTATCTAAGTCACTTAACTCTAGTCCAGCAAGGTGCACCATCTCCTGAAGACCAAGACGATGGGTTTGGCTCAATGCCTCCAGACCTTTCTTTACCAGATAGCGGTTCTCACCTAACAAGGGCACCATATCTGCTACAGTTCCCAGGGCTACTAGGTCAAGCAATTCAGCTAGCTGCCCCTCTTTGCCTAAAATCTGAAACAGTGCCTGGAGAAGCTTGAAAGCTACTCCTACCCCGGCAAGCTGGGGAAAGGGGTAAGCGAAGTCCTCTCGCTTTGGATTGATTACGGCTAATGCCGGTGGAAGAGGATAAGAAATTGAGTGGTGGTCGGTGACAATTATATCCAGACCTCTCCTTTGTGCTTGTTCCACTTCCGGAATGCTACTAGTACCGCAATCAACAGTGATAACTAAGGTGACACCTTGTTGCTGTAAAGTCTCTAAGGAGGCTGAATTGAGCCCGTAGCCTTCTCTAAGACGGTGAGGAATGTAGGGGATAACCTTGCCGCCAAGGTTAGAAAGACCCTGGGTGAGAAGAGCGATGCCGCAAATGCCATCGGCATCAAAGTCGCCATAGATGGCAATACTTTCACTACCGAGCAGAGCGCGGTAGAGCCTGGCTATCGCCTTTTCCATATCGGGCAGAAGGAAGGGATCACTCTGAAGTCTCTCGCTTACGCTTAGGAAAGCCTCGGCTTGGGTAGGTTCGGAAATGCCACGGTTGAATAGGAGTTGAACTGCAAGGGGGGGGAGCCCCGCCATTTCGGTGCCAGGCTTAGCCGGAGGAAGGAGTTTCCAACGGTGGTGATTCAACTATTTCCTTCAGTATACTCTCGAAAGATAAGCACCGAGTTATGTCCCCCAAAGCCAAAGGAATTGGATAGCACTGTCCTTACTCTTTTCTGACGGGCGATATTGGGCACATAGTCTAGGTCGCACTCTGGGTCAGGATGGACCAGATTTATGGTGGGTGGGATTACCCCGTGTTGAATGACGAGGATACATATTAATGCCTCAATAGTGCCGGCAGCTCCGATGAGATGTCCCATCATTGACTTGGTAGAACTGGTCGGGATGCGGTAGGCATCATTACCGAATACAGTTTTAATTGCCATCGTCTCGCACTTGTCATTTAACGGTGTGGAGGTGCCATGGGCATTAATGTAGTCGATTTCTTTAGGCTCTAACCCGGCTTTTCTGAGGGCAATTTGCATTGCTTTAGCTCCACCCTCACCTCCCTCAGCAGGCTGGGTAATATGGTAAGCATCGGAGGTAGCCCCGTAACCGATGATCTCAGCCAGGATATGTGCACCCCGATTTAGAGCGTGGGAAAGGCTTTCTAAAACCAGCACTGCCGCCCCTTCCCCCATGACAAAGCCATCACGCTCCGCATCGAAGGGACGGGAAGCTTTCTGGGGCTCATCGTTTCGGGTGGACAGGGCACCAGCAGCGTTAAAACCGGCAATACCAATAGGAGTAATCGCTGCCTCACTTCCACCAGCGATCATTACCCGAGCATCACCACGCTTGATGATCTCACAAGCCTCGCCAATAGCATCAGCACCACTGGAGCAAGAAGAGGTGGTGCAGAAATTTACTCCCTTGACCCCTAAGGCGATGGAGATTTGCCCCGGGGCAGCATCGGTAATCATCATGGGGACGAGAAAGGGACTTATTCTATCCGGACCCCGCTCGGCTAATACTCCAAATTGTGCTGAGAGGGTACCCAGTCCACCAATACCACAACCGATAATAACACCAATGTCCTCGGGCTTTTCAGCATCAAACTTAAGTTTTGCTTGCTCCACTGCTTGGAGAGTAGCTGCTACGGCAAATTGAGCAAAACGATCCATATGTCGGGCATCCTTGCGGTCAATATAATCGGTAGCATTAAAGCCCTTGACTTCAGCAGCGATCTTGGTCTTAAAATGCGCGGGATCAAATAGGCTAATATAGTCAACACCAGACTTGCCACTGACAAGGGCTTCCCAAAGGGATGGGACGTCTAAGCCTAACGGACTAATTGCCCCCACACCAGTAATAACAACCCGCTTATTCAGTTGTTGCTCCATTTTCAATTTTAGTATAGAGACTGTTTTTGAATACCGGTTATATTTCTACTCTAGGGCCAGTAAAGTCTTTCTGCTTCCTTCTTCAGTTCGGCTCGAAAATCGGGATGGGCAATAGCAATAAGTTCCAGAGCACGCTCTCTTTGAGTCTTCCCTTTAAGCCGGGCAATGCCATATTCAGTGACGACAATATCAGCTAAGGTGCGGGGCGTGCTCACAATTGTCCCTCGCTCTAGCATAGGCGTGATGCGGGATATTGTGCCCCCTCTAGCTGTTGAAGGGATAGCCACAACGCTGCGTCCACCTTTTGATAGATAAGCTCCGATAGCGAAGGATAGCTGTCCCCCTGCTCCGCTAGTCATTACCGGTCCAACAGATTCAGCTGCAATCTGACCGGTAAGATCGACGCTAATAGCACTATTAATGGCTACCATATTATCATGAGCACCAATAACCCTTGGGTCAAGGATGTAATTCGAGGAGTATACTTCAAATAGGGGATTTCCGTTGATAAAATCCATCTCTTCCTTGCTACCTCCTCCGACTGCGGTAGCTACAGCTTTCCCGGGGTGAATATTCTTGCGTTTTCCATTAACCACCCCATTCATTACCAAGGTACCAATTCCCCTGACGGTGTTCTCTGAATGCCAGCCCAGGTCATGTCTATTGTCTAGGATGCCAAGCTGGGCTACCCACTCCGCGGTGCCCCCCACTCCAATCTCCAGACAATCCCCGTCTTTAATTAAGCTGCCAATATATTCAGCAATAGTTTTTTCTACTTCACCCGGTCCAGCGACTTTTCTCCCTAGTATGTCGGTAGTCCCGGGAAGCTTACCAGTGGGGATATGCTCCACAAAATAGTCTATCTCTGAAACATGAACAAAGTTCTCGCCATAGGTTCGAATCATCCTTTCATTCACTTCGCCTATGACTGTCCCGGCAGCTTTGACTAGCTCCTTTTTGTTCCAGAGGGAAGGACCAAAACTGCAGAAGCCGTGCTCATCTGGGGGTGAAATCTGAACGATGAAAACTTCTACTGGCTTTCTGGCGTTAGCGTCAGGCACACCGTAGAGCCCACTTAGCGCAAAATCAGCCCTTCTTTCAGTCATCAACCCTCTTACCATAGGTAGGACATAAGCAACTTCAAGTTGGAAGGACTCGGGATATGCCTGTTCCCAAGTAGGTTCATACCAGGGAAAGTGTCCTCCTCCCCCACCCAGTATCTTCACCCCCTTTAGCTCTTCTGCCCTACTAGCCAATGCCAGACCCGGAGCCATGGCATCTGGTGCAGCAAAAAGGATATAATCTCCAGATTTGACCACCTTGATTGCCTCTTCAGGCGAAACCATCTTTCTCTTATACTCTTCTCGCCAATCCACGTTCAGAACACCTCCTTTTTCAAGCTAGGGAACCAGTATAGAGTAACATTTGCCCTCTTTTGGTGTCAAGGAACGATTAAACCTACCACTTTGTTTTCCCTGAGGTCCATTAAGCCTGCCTCGCAGAT
>CAZUZX010000004.1:7271-28035 GCA_964624525.1 uncultured Dehalococcoidia bacterium
CGATTAAACCTACCACTTTGTTTTCCCTGAGGTCCATTAAGCCTGCCTCGCAGATGCGGAAAAATGGTATAGCAGTGCCAGTAAGGGCAGTTAAAGTTAGGTGGGCATTAGGGAATGGAATCCCTAATTCAGCCCCCTTCTGCTGAATCTCCTCAGACTTTTGGGCTACAGTCTCTAAAGGTAGATCAGGGATATATCCACCTATGGGCGTAGGCATTTCTGCCAAGACCTTACCTTCGGCGCAGACTACAATTCCTCCCTGTAGTTCTAAAATCCTATTGACCGCTATTGCCATGTCCTTGTTATTAGTACCGATGACGATTATCCCTGATAAAGCCCAAGTGCCACTGGAGGCAAAAGCCCCCTTTTTCATCCCAAATCCTTTAACCAAACCGACAAACATCTTCCCTGGGTCATTGGTTCGCTCAATAACGGCAACTTTTAAGATATCCCTTTCCACATCTGCCTCAAGCAAGCCCTTTACAGGGGTAATAGCTGTTTGCTCCTCCCTGGTTATTAGTTCTGTTACTTGATGTATTACTCTTACTGTAACTGGCGTATCTTGGGCTTCCACAGGGATATCAAAATCAGTCGTCTCAAGCTTTCTGGGGAGGCGAATGCTTTTCAGGCTTGATTTAGGGTAGGTGTATCTTTTTGGTGGCACTAGAACTTGACCATTTTGGGCGATGATTTTGCCATTGCTGATAACCATTTCAGCCTGAATGGTCTGTAGGTCAGGGATAATCACAATATCAGCATACTTGCCAGGGGCAATACCACCGATAAGGCTATCGAGGGAAAAGTGTTCCGCCGCATTTATAGTTGCCATCTGTATGGCTACGATAGGGTTAAAGCCGAGGTTAATTGCCTTTTGTACCACAAATTCCATATATCCGTATTCCATTAGGTGTTGGGGACTTACCCCGTCTGTTGCAAACATTAGTCGCCTGAAATCAATCCCTTTATCCTTTATTTTGGCAATCGCTTCTAAGTCCTGACGTATTTTGCCCTCCCTAATCATGACTTTGATGCCTAACCTTAGTCTCTCCAGTACTTCCTCAGCATTTATGGGTTCGTGGCAGGAGGAAACACCGGCAGCGGTGTAGGCTACTAGCTTATTGCCTCTGGCACCAGCAGAGTGCCCTTCAATTTTTTTCCCTGAAGTTAAGGCATCAGCATATAACTCAAGAATTCTCTTGTCACCTTGAACGACAAAAGACCAGAAGCTTTCACCTAGTCCGACAATATCCTTTCGCTTAAGTAACCTTTGCAGGATTTTGGTTGGAAGGACGCTGGCTTGGGTCGCTGGGCTCAGGGTGAGTAGCGGCGAGATAGTGGCAAAAATCTTTATTGGCTGCCCCTTAATAGACTTTAAAAATTGCAAGATGCCTCGATATCCTAACCGAAAGGCGATCTCAACTGTTTCGGTGATGATAGTGGTAGTCCCCCCCTTGATAGCATACTTTAGGAACTCATCCACAGTGCAGAGAGCGGCAAGATGGATGTGAGCATCAATGAGACCGGGGATTAATGTTTTTCCAGTAGCATCGATGACCTTAGTGTTGGATCCGATAGTATGGGCAGCGCTTTCCCCGACATAAGCTATCTTATCCCCTTTGATAGCTACCGAATAATCCTTCAGCACTTCTCCGCTATAGACGTTTAGTAGGTTGCCATTGACTATTAATATATCGGCTTTCGTCTTGCCTAAAGCGGTGTCAATTAAAGTTTTTATTTGGCTGAGGTTGTGGAGATGTTGTTCCTTGTCTTTCCGATTCAGAAGCCTCTTTAACTGCATTTGGTATACCCGCAGCTAGGACAAAGAAAACAGCCCTCTTGGTAGACTAATAGGTTGCCACACTCCGGGCATTGTCCCGCTAGATTCGCTATTCTTGCTGGTCTTTCTGAATTACCTCGAGGACTACTGCCCTGAATGTCTTTCTCTAATACGCTGCCAATAGCATCAGGGCAAGAAAGAATAGCGTGCCCCTCTTCCCAGGCGATGGAGGGACAGCGAATACCCCGAAGATGTTTCACTATAGCAGATGGTTCTACCCCCGATCTTAAGCATAAGGAGATTAATCGGCTAATTGCCTCTAGCTGTGCTGAGGCACACCCACCGGCTTTTCCCAGACTGGAAAAGACCTCGCAGATTCCGCGCTCATCCTTGTTTACTGTTACATAGATATGACCGCAGCCGGTGGAAACCCTCTCCGTGACCCCGGTAGTAGTTCGAGCTCGCCGGCGGGGAACAATGGCTTCGCCTTCCGCCTTCTCCTCACGGCTAATACTCAAAACCTGACTTTCCTTGCTCCTATCCCGATAGATGGTTATCCCCTTGCATCCCAATTGGTAGGCGAGCATAAGCACCTCAGCGACATCTTCCTTGGTAGCCTGGTAGGGGAAGTTAACCGTCTTGGAGACAGCGTTATCGGTGAATTTCTGGAATACGGCTTGTATTCTCACATGCCACTGCGGGGTAATATCGTGGGCGGTGACAAAGAGCCGTTGCATCGACTCCGGCACATCTTTCATTCCCTGCACGCTCCCCCGTGTGGCAAGTTCTCGCATTAACTCTTCGGTATATAACCCTTCCTTCTTAGCCACCTCCTCAAAATAGGGATTTACCTCGATGAGATGCTCTCCTTCAAGAATGGTGCGGATATAGGAGAGGGCGAAGAGTGGCTCGATGCCACTAGAGCAATTGGCGATAATGCTCAGTGTGCCAGTAGGGGCAATGGTAGTCCGAGCGGCATTTCTCACCTTTAGTCCGCCACGCTTATCATAAATGCTACCCTTGAAGGCGGGGAAGACTCCTCTTTCCTTCGCCAGCTCCACTGAAGCAATGTCTGCTTCATTCTTTATAAAACCTATGATCCTCCCCGCAATTTCCAGCGCTTCTTCGGAGTTGTAAGGTATGCCCAAGCAAATAAGTGCGTCAGCAAAGCCCATTACCCCTAACCCAATTTTTCTGGTAGCCCTGGTCATCTCCTCTATCTGAGGCAAGGGGAACTTGTTGACCTCAATCACATTGTCCAGGAACCTAACGGCTAGTCTTACTGTTTTGGTGAGCTTGGGATAATCTATCTCTACCTTGCCATCCTTTTGACAAAGCATTTTGGAGAGGTTAATCGACCCTAGATTGCATGACTCGTAGGGAAGCAAGGGTTGCTCACCACAGGGGTTGGTGCTTTCAATCATCCCCAGTTTCGGTGTGGGGTTGTCCTTATTGATGCGATCGATAAAGACAATGCCTGGGTCTCCGGTTTTCCAAGCTGCATCTACTATCTTATTGAACACCTCTTTAGCATTAAGCTTGCCCACAGGTTCCTTGGTGTGGGGGTTAATGAGGTCATAATCAGCGCTCTCCTCCACTGCTTTCATAAACTCTTCGGTAACGGTTACCGAGAAATTGAAATTGCTAAAGGCAGTGGTATTCTCTTTGGCAGTAATAAACTTCAGGATATCGGGGTGGTCAACATTGAGGATTGCCATGTTCGCTCCTCGTCGTGTCCCCCCTTGCTTGATAACATCGGTGGCGGTATCGAAGGCTCGAATAAAGGAAACGGGACCACTAGCTACCCCTCCAGTGGAGCCTACCCTATCGTTCTCTGGCCTGAGCTTGGAGAAGGAAAAGCCAGTCCCACCACCACTCTTGTGAATCAGTGCGGTATGCTTTACGGCATCGAAAATAGACTCCATAGAATCCTCAATGGGAAGAACGAAGCAAGCCGAGAGCTGCCCCAGCTCTCTGCCCGCGTTCATCAAAGTAGGTGAATTGGGCAGGAATTCTAAGTTCGCCATCAATTGGTAGAATTCTTTCTCCCAAGCTTCGACATCTGCCTGAGAATTGAACGCCAGTTCTGCTGCGGCAATGCTTCGGGCAACACGGTGGAACATCTCCTCCGGTGTCTCTATCGCTTTGCCAGCACTATCTTTAGCCAAGTATCGTTTCTCGAGCACCCTCAAGGCATTAGGCGATAGTTTTATAGCCGGAGCAGCAGCACCTTCGATTTTCCTCTCCTCTTCTCGGCAAGGCACAATTGGGGTAGGCATAGGTTTACGCTCTTCGAGTGAGAAGACTTCCGCAATCTCGGGATGCCCCATCTCAGCGAGAGTTTCTTTCACTGCCCCTCTAATTTCGGGGAGAGCCGGACGCTTGCCCTTCAGCTTTCCTTCTGGGATGAAATCCTCCATTCCGGGCAATGGCAATCTGGCTCCGAGCTGTCCCCTCTCCAGACGTTGAATCACCTGTTCGGTGAGTTGCTCAGTTAAATTTCGGTCTGAAATGCCGACAGATTCGGCAGCAGCAAAGATAGCTCGAGCTATTTTGTCACGGACAAGTCGCTCTGATTTATTATTTCCTCCCTGGTAGCTAGGCATGGTTCCCTCCACTATTTCAACCGCTTTTTTGCCCTTTGCTTTTTAGTGGAGGTGGGAAAATCCTCCACTGGCATCAAAGGCAACTGAGCCAAGGATACCCTTGACTCTTGCTCTTGAACCAAGGCATCAACCTCCTGTTTGAGATCCTCTACATCGGCAAATTCTCGGTATACGCTGGCGAAGCGGATATAGGCAATGCGGTCTAGTTCTCTAAGATGTTTTATCACTAACTCTCCAATAGTTGAGCTAGGTACCTCGATCTTTCCCAGTTGATGTAATTCATCCTCGATGTTATTCACTAATCGCTCAATTGTCTCGTTAGCTATGGGACGTTTGGTGCAAGCTTTGCGAATGCCAGTAGTTAATTTGTCTCGACTGAATTCTTCCCGTCGCCCATCCTTTTTGATAACCAGAAAGCTATTCGCTTGAACCCGTTCATAGGTAGTAAAGCGGGAGCCACAATGCAAGCATTGGCGGCGGCGGCGCACTCCCATTTCTATGCTCCGCGAGTCAATAACCTTGGAATCCTGATAGTCACAATAAGGACACTTCATCGCTCATACAATATCTTGAGTTGCGGGTGGATAATAACACCATCTGTAGTAAATGTCAAGAGGTTTGGAGAAAGAGGGAATTTATTTGTCATTGCGAGAGCCCCGACCTGTCGGGGGACGAAGCAATCTTAAGATGATTACAAAAGATTGCTTCGCTTCGCTCGCAATGACATGGCTGAACCGCCTCACGCTAGCTCTACAGCGGCAAGCCTGGTATAGATAGCTCCAGATGGGGTTAGCTGGCTTTTTATCAGGCTGAGGGAATTTACTTTGAAGGCAGCCTTGGTTTCAAACTTGGTGGCGCGGACCCATTCGCCAAATTTTCGTCTTTCGTCTGGAAATACCCTTTCCCGAAGACGACCCAGGGTTAGGTGAGCGGTGAAACCGCGGGATTCCGGAGGGAATCCCAGGGGAGTGAGAGCAGTGTCAATATTTCGCTGCAAAGTGGCGAGCTTCTCTATCTCTCCTCGTATCCCCACCCAAACTACTTGAGGTCGCTGCCAATTGGGGAAAACGCCCAAACCACCCATTTGGAGATGGATTACGGATGTCCTTTGAGCTGCCTTAGATAAGGCCTTAACTATCTCGGAAACTTTGGGTGAAGCGACATTCCCCAGGAATTTCAGGGTTAAATGGATACCTTCGGGGTCAACCCACTTCACAAAGGGGAATTGTTCTGCCTTTATTTGCCTCTCCAAGGAGGCAAGTTCAGCCTTTACTTCTGGGGGAAGCTCGATGGCGATGAAACTGCGGATTTGCTCCATGCTAAAAGCCTTTGGGCATTACCTCCCAATATCTTTGTCTTACTCTCTTGAGGCAGGTCAGTAGAATTGATATGAGCCATGATTCGTCTCGGAGTGATTAGAGGATTATCAGTCCCAAAAAGGATTTTTTCAGTGCCAACAATCCGGGTAACGCATTCAAAGATTTGGGGACGATAAAGTAGTGGCGAAGCCGCCGTATCGAAGAAAGCGTTATTTAAGGCAGAGGCTACCTCGGGCATGAGGGCATAAAAGGGTAATCCTCCGCCCCAATGGGCAAAGACAACGTGAAGATTGGGGAAATTGTTAATGAATCGATAGAGTATATCGGGAGTGATACTGCCCTTGCCGGGGTAGAGATGTCCTACCGGCTCAGAGGCATGCGTTAAAAAGACCAGATTATACTTCTCCGCCACCTCAACCAGAGGTCTCATCGTCTTCCTATCTCCCAGGTCGAATCCCTGGATATCGGGTCTCATTTCCCCGATGCCTCTGGCTCCATTCCGGACACAGCGCTCAATCTCAGCTATGGCAGCTTCACCAGCCTTGGGTTGGACAGTGCAAAATCCGACTAAGCGCTCCGGATAGCGAGAAATTGCCTCCAGAATGCAGTCGTTAATCTCCATGCATAGTTCCTGACTTGCCCAGCCATAATTAAGTACCACTGAAATATCGACTTTGTCTTTGTCCATGCTGGCAATAAGGTCTTCCGCAGTAGCAAACTTGGCTTTAGGGGAGGAATATAGCTCCGAAAAACAGGGGTCACATTTCAGAAAAGCAGCCGGATTCTCCTTTATCCGAGGTGGGAAAATATGAGTATGAAAGTCTATAATCATGAGGTGAGTATACTAAATCCTTTTTTTGCTATCAATGAACTGGAACCCGAAATCAGCGATTACTGCCCTTTCATAGGGCGGGTGCTCTGCTACCCGCTCATTTTGGCAGGGGACAGAGCCCCTGCGCTATATTTGAAAAATTCAATCGCTATTTTTGGGCTGGAATACCCTCTTTTGCATCCTCTTGACTCATGTTATAATTTCAATACATAATGGGAGCATTGTGGAGAAGGAAAGAAAAAAGGCAGTTGTAGAGCAGTTCAGAGTTCATGAAAAGGACACCGGTTCTACCGAGGTGCAGGTTGCCCTTTTTACTGAGAGGATAAATCAATTAGCCGAGCATTTAAAATTACACCGCCATGATTATCACTCTCAGCGGGGGTTGCTTAAGCTTGTTGGGCAACGAAGGAGACTGCTAACCTATTTAAGTAAAGAAGATAGGGCTCGATATCGAACTCTAATAGCTAAACTTGGCTTACGCAGATAGACGATAAGAAATTCCCTACGAAGAGACAAGGCTCGGGCAATTTCTCAATCTGTGTGGAGAAGTTGTGGATTTTCTAGGGTTTTCAATGAATGGAGGTCTTAGCTTACTATGTTACATAAGGTTGAAAGTGTAATTGGTGAGAGGATGCTTACCATCGAGGCAGGGGGACTTGCTGAACAAGCTAACAGTGTTATTACTGTTCGCTACGGTGATACCGTAGTCCTGGTTACTGTTTGTGCTACTGAAGAACCAAGGGAGGAGGTTGATTTCTTACCTTTAACTGTGGAGTTCGAGGAGCGACTTTACGCTGCCGGTAAGATTCCGGGGGGATTTCTTAGAAGGGAAGGGCGTCCTAGTCAACAGGCTATCCTTTCCGGTCGACTCACTGATCGCTCTCTTCGTCCTCTCTTCCCTAAGGGTTTTCGCCACGAGGTACAGATTGTAGTTACTGTTCTTTCTGCCGATCAGGAGAATTTACCGGATGTTTTAGCCATTATAGGTGCCTCTGCGGCTCTTTCCACATCCAATATTCCCTTTGAAGGACCTGTGGGTGCAGTTCGTGTCGGTTATCTGGGTAGAGAATTCCTTATTAACCCTACCTTCAGTCAGCTTCAAGAAAGCCTTATTGACCTTGTAGTTGCTAGTACTAAAGGAGCAGTGGTAATGCTGGAGGCAGGGGCTAAAGAAGCCTCAAAAGAGCTTATTCTAGAAGCAATTAAGTTTGGTCAGGAGACTAATCAGCAGATTATCCAATTGCAGGAGCAGCTACAAAATATTTGCGGCAGTCCTAAAATGGAATTCAAAGTCGACGGAGTCAACCCGGAGCTAGAAGCAGCTATCTCCGCAGCTCTTAAGGGCAAGATTGCTGCGCTAATTGGCAAGGGGAAAGTGGAGCGTGATGAAGCCTTGTCTGCCCTGAAAAAGGAGTTGGTAGAGGAATTAGGGGTGAAATATCCGTCTCAGGAAATCTTCTCATTATTTGAATCTAAGGTGAAGGCGGAGGTAAGAACGAGCATCTTGGAGAGGGGTATTCGCCCTGATGGTCGCCGCTTAACCGAAATCCGCCCCATCCACTGTAGAATAGGACTTCTGCCCCGTACCCACGGCTCAGGTTTGTTCACCCGGGGTCTGACACAGGTTCTCAATATTACTACCCTTGGTTCAGTAGGAGAAGAGCAACCATTGGATGGGCTTACCCTGGAGGAAAGCAAGCGTTTTATGCATCATTATAACTTTCCCCCCTTCTCTACAGGGGAAGTGAAGCGTATTGGCACTGCGGGACGTCGTGAGATTGGGCACGGTGCTTTGGTGGAGCGGGCTATTGCCCCGGTAATACCGCCTGAGGAAGATTTCCCTTACACTATTCGACTGGTCTCTGAGGTTCTTAGCTCTAACGGCAGTACTTCTATGGCTTCTGTGTGCAGTAGTAGCTTGTCTCTAATGGATGCTGGAGTACCGATTAAAGCTCCAGTGGCGGGGGTAGCTATGGGTTTGGTCAGTAATGAAGGGAGATATGCTGTCCTTACTGATATTGAAGGAATGGAAGACGCTTATGGCGATATGGACTTCAAAGTAGCGGGCACTACTGACGGAATAACAGCTCTCCAATTAGACATTAAGCTCAAGGGCATAAGTTATGAGATTTTGGAGAGGGCTCTGAGTCAAGCTGGCGAGGCTCATCCCTTTATCCTGGCTAAGATGCAAGAGACTATTGCCTCTAGCCGCTCTGAGCTAAGTAAGTATGCGCCGCGCATAGTTAAGATAACGATTGACCCCAGCAAAATTGGGAGCGTTATTGGTCCCGGTGGTAAGATGATAAGGTCTATTGTTGAGCAGACCAAAGCCACCGTGGATATTAAGAATGACGGCACCGTGTTTATTGGTTCAACCAGTGAGGAAGCAGTCCAAAAGGCAATAGAGATAATTGAAAGCTTGACTGTGGAGGTAAAGGTCGGTGGCATCTACACTGGGAAGGTGACCCGTCTACTCAACTCCGGGGCTTTTGTAGAGATTTTCCCTGGTAAAGAGGGATTAGTTCATATTAGTGAGCTTGCTGATTACCGTGTACCTAGTGTTGAGGATGTGGTTAAAGTGGGTGATGAGGTTATGGTTATGGTCACAGGAGTTGACCAGCAAGGCAGGATAAACCTTTCCCGTCGGGCTGTATTTCAGGGGCTCTCTCGAATAGGTAAGGGGACAAGAGTGAGGGATTCGTTAACTCGCAAACACCCGCCCCCGCCCAAGAAATACCATGACACTCGCCCATCAGAGTAAAGATGAGATCAACTGAGTGGAGAAACAAGACAACATGCTAATAGGGGTGGTAGTTCATGGTGCTTTGGGTCGGATGGGACGAGAGGTGCTTAATGCGTTGTGTTGCGATCCTCAATTAAAGCTAGTAGGGGCAGTAGATAAGAAAGCGAGTGAAAAGTTTCTTCCCTTACCGGATGGGTCTGGACTTATTCCTCTTTCTTCAAATCTGGAAGCCATTCTAGAGCTGGATCACCCCGATGTTTTGGTAGACTTCAGTGTAGCTGAGGCTACTTTGCCAGCAGTGCGTACTGCGGCAACACATAGGGTCAACTTGGTTATCGGCACTACTGGTCTCTCAGCAGACAATATTGTTGAGATTAATCGGCTAGCTGAAGCTAATGAAGTGGGGGCAATAGTCGCCCCCAATTTCGCTCTAGGGGCTGTGGTGATGATTCACCTAGCCAAAATAGCCGCAAAATTTTTCGATTATGCGGAAATTATTGAGATGCACCATGAGCAGAAGCTAGATGCCCCTTCAGGGACAGCTCTCTCCACTGCCAGAGCTATGCTGGAGGCGAGAGGCAAGCCTTTCCTCTGCCCTGTAGTCCAGAAGGAAAGTCTTAGTAGTACCAGGGGAGGGGAATTAGAAGGTATCTCTCTTCATAGTGTGCGTCTACCTGGGTTGATGGCGCATCAGGAAATAATCTTCGGGGCAGCGGGACAAACACTAAGCCTTCGCCATGATACTATTAATCGGGAGTGCTATATGCCGGGGGTAATTTTAGCCATTAAGAAGGTGGTTAATCTCAAGGGGCTTGTCGTTGGCTTAGACAAATTACTAGATTTATAGGAAAAAGAAGTGAAGAACTTTAAAGTTGCTATTGTTGGGGCTACTGGGTTGGTGGGACAAGAATTTATTAAGGTATTGGAGCAGCGTCGCTTCCCCATGGCTTCCATCCAGCTTTATGCCTCGGACCGCTCCCATGGTAGGAAGTTAATGGTTAATCATCAGGAAGTAGAGGTTCAAGAGACAACGGAAAACTCCTTTAGGAGTATAGATATTGCTCTCTTTTCGGCTGGCGCTGATATCAGTCGCCACTTCTCTCCCATAGCAGCGCAGTCAGGAGCAGCGGTTATAGACAATAGTGCTGCCTTCAGGATGGAGCCGAATGTTCCCCTAGTAGTGCCAGAAGTCAATCCTGAGGATATAAAAAATCATCGGGGAATTATTGCTAATCCTAATTGTTCCACTATTCAGATGGTGGTAGCCCTTTACCCACTACATAGGGTCAATCCTATCAAGCGGTTCACTGTTTCTACATATCAGTCTGTCTCGGGAACAGGATCGGCGGCAATGGAGGAATTGACTACCCAGTCTAAGCTTATCTTGGAAGGAAAGGAAGCAGTCCCTCAGGTCTATCCTTATCAGATTGCCTTCAATCTGTTGCCGGAAATTGACATCTTTAGGGATAATGGCTACACCAAAGAGGAATGGAAGATGGTGGAGGAAACACGCAAGATTATGCATGCTCCAGATATAGCTATATCAGCGACCTGTGTGCGAGTGCCCGTATTTATCGGGCATAGTGAAGCTGTTCAGGTGGAATTCGCCCAGCCCATGTCCCCTGAGGAAGCGCGACGCATCCTGGCTCAAGCCCCCGGGGTTAAGGTGATGGACGACCCGGCTAGCAGGCTTTATCCCTATCCTTGGCTAGCGGCGGGAAGAGATGAAGTATTCGTGGGACGGATTCGGCAGGATTCTTCTCATCCTAATGGTTTAGTCCTTTGGATTGTAGCTGATAACGTGCGTAAAGGAGCCGCCCTTAATGCAGTTCAGATTGCTGAGGAGATGGTTCAGAGAGGCTGGATATAAACAGGCATTAAAATTTATCGGGAGTTAAGAATTGGTAAACCTCGGTCGTCTCCTTACTGCTATGGTGACCCCCTTTGATAAAAGTGGGGAAATAGATTACCAACAGGCAAAGAGATTAGCTATTGCCCTGCTTAAATCGGGAAGTCAAGGTGTGGTGGTTTCCGGCACTACTGGTGAATCCTCTACTCTAACTAGGGAAGAGAAACTACGCCTTTTCGCTGAGACAAAATCAGTCATTGGCGATCAAGGTGTGGTGGTAGCGGGCACCGGTAGCTATAGTACTCGAGAAAGTATTGAGCTAACCAGGGAAACAGAACGGATTGGCGTCGATGCTATTTTATTAGTAGTTCCTTACTATAATAAACCAACTCAAGAAGGATTGTTCCAGCACTTCAAAGCTATTGTGGAAAGCACCAGCTTACCCTGTATCCTCTATAATGTGCCCAGTAGGTCAGTTACCAATCTGTCGGCGGAGACAGTTATTAAGTTAAGCCAGATTGATAATATTGTGGGTATAAAGGAAGCTAGCTCTAATTTAGAGCAAATTGCCAAAATTATTCAAGGCGTCAATAAGGATTTTCTAGTCTATAGTGGTAATGATGGGGACACCCTGCCTATTTTGGCTCTGGGGGGTTACGGGGTTATCAGTGTTGCCTCTCACCTTGTCGGTAAGCAAATTAGGGAAATGATTGAGAAGTTCCTTAGTGCTAAAATAGAGGAGGCAGCCCAGATTCACCGAAACCTATTGCCTTTAATCAACGCCCTATTCATTGTTTCTAACCCCATACCGATTAAACACGCCCTTAATTATATTGGCTTTCTGGTAGGTAGCCCCCGCTTGCCTCTTACGGAGTCAGATGAAAAAACTGCTTTGCTGATCGAAACTACTTTGAAGAAGTATCATATTGACCTGCCCGTGGAGGTTTTGAAATAAAGGGTAGAGGAGGATCACTCCCATGGACAAACTGCCCAGGGTGATTGCTTGGTTTGATGAAGTAGGCAAAACAGATATCCCACTTGTTGGGGGGAAAGGGGCAAACCTAGGCGAATTGACCAAAGCCCAAATCCCCGTTCCACCTGGTTTCATTGTGACTGCTGATGCCTACTTCTATTTTCTGAAGGAAGCTAAACTCGTTAATAAAATCCGTGACTACCTTGAACGTTTAGACCCTAAAGATAGCAAAAATCTTGAAGAGGTGGCTTCCCAGATCAAAGAGGCGATTAGTAATGCCTCCGTACCTCCTATGATAGTAGAGGAAATAAAACAAGCCTATCAAAAACTGGGTCGGGGCTTAGTGGCAGTGCGTTCCTCTGCTACTGCTGAAGATTTACCTGAAGCCTCTTTTGCTGGTCAGCAGCGCACCTTCCTCAATGTGCGGGGTGAAGGCGAAGTAGTAGCTGCAGTACAGGGTTGCTGGGCTTCCCTCTTTGAACCTCGAGCCATTTTCTATCGGGCTCAGCACGGTTTTGATCATCTGAAGATAGGTATTGCCGTCCCGGTGCAAAAAATGGTGCAGTCAGAGGCTGCTGGCGTCGTGTTTACCCTAGAGCCCCTAAGTAATGACGAGAGTAAAATCGTTATTGAAGCAGCCTATGGATTAGGAGAACTGGTGGTCTCCGGCGAGCTAACCCCTGACTTATACACTGTAGACAAAGAGGAGCTGAAGATTTTACATAAGGATATTGCTAAACAAGAGTGGCAGCTGGTGAGGAACCCGGCAAAAGGAGATAAGCAGGAAAACAATATCAAGGTGCCAATTCCTGTTCCGGATCAAACTCGGCAGAAATTGACGGATGAGAAAATTGTTGCCTTAGCTAAGTTAGCTAAAGAGATTGAAGCTCTATACCAATTCCCCCAAGACATCGAGTGGGCTAAAGAGCAAGGCAGACTTTATATTGTGCAAACTCGCCCGGTAACTACCATAAAACCTCCCGGGGAAGCGGAGGAAGAAGTCGAAGGGATTCAAATCCTCAGTGGCATACCAGCTAGCCCCGGTATAGCGGCAGGCTCAGCTCGGATAGTCTACCGTGCCTCCGAAATAGGTAGGGTAAAAGAGGGGGAAGTGCTAGTGGCTGAGATGACCACCCCCGACTTCGTCCCAGCGATGAAGCGAGCAGTAGCTATCGTGACTGACCGCGGCGGCAGAACCTGCCACGCCGCCATAGTGAGCAGAGAGTTGGGGATCCCCTGTGTTGTAGGGACCGGGGATGCTACCAAGGTATTGAAAGAGGGGCAATTGATCACCGTAGATGGTTCAAAAGGGAAGGTCTATGAAGGTAGAGTAATAAAGGAGAAAGTAGAAGCCCCGGCGGTGGTGAAGGAGAGGGTGAAGACGGTTATCAGGGTTTATGTCAATCTAGCCGATCCAGAGTTAGCTGAAGCTGTAGCTGCCAGAGATGTGGATGGGGTAGGGCTTCTCCGAGCTGAGTTTATGATTGCCAATATTGGCGAGCACCCCCGCTACATGCTCTCCCAAAACAGGGGGAAAGAGTTTGTAGATAAGCTCGCTTGGGGTATTGCCACCTTTGCCCGGGCTTTTGACCCCAGACCAGTGGTTTACAGGACTACTGATTTTAAGACCAATGAATATCGTAATCTTAAAGGTGGGGAGCAATATGAGGAAATGGAAGAGAATCCCATGCTAGGTTATAGAGGGTGCTCGCGCTATATCAAAGAGCTTGATGTCTTTAAACTAGAAATAGAAGCTATAAAGAAGGTAAGGGAAAGCTTCGCCAACCTGTGGGTAATGATTCCCTTTGTGCGCACTGTCAAGGAAATGAGTGAGACCAAGGCAGTCTTGGAATCAGAAGGTTTGGTTCCATCATTGGATTTCAAATTGTGGATGATGGTTGAAGTGCCCTCTAATATCATTCTACTGGATAAATTTATAGATATAGGTATTGATGGTATCTCTATTGGCTCTAATGACTTAACCCAGCTTACCTTGGGTATAGATCGGGATAGTCCAAAATTGGCTGAGGAGTTTGATGAGCGGGATGAGGCTGTACTTTGGTCTTTAGAGTTGGCTATTAAGACAGCTCGGAGGAGAGGTATAACCAGCTCAATTTGCGGACAGGCACCTTCGGTTTACCCTGAGCTTACCACCAAGCTAGTGGAGTGGGGCATCACCTCCGTTTCAGTTAACCCTGACATGATCGAGCGAACCAGGGAAATAGTGGCTACGGCAGAGGCAGGGCTAATTGGTCACCCCTCTTGGCTGCGGAGGCGAGTGCGCACAGTTTGGGTTTAGAAAGTAGTGTACCTACCTCATCATAATATCCGACTTTGGCTGGAAGAGAAGGAGGAGCACCTTTCTCCCTTTGCGATGAAGAGCCAGTTATCTCGGGGAAGGCTCAGGCCTGAGGAGCCTTGCCCGATGCGGACTTGTTTTCAGCGTGACCGAGACCGTATCATTCATTGTAAAGCTTTCCGCCGTCTGAAGCACAAGACTCAGGTCTTTATCGCCCCTTTGGGTGACCATTATGTAACTCGATTGACTCATACCTTAGAGGTTTCTCAAATCGCTCGCTCTATAGCCCGGGCTTTAAATCTCAATGAAGATTTAACCGAAGCTATCGCCCTGGGGCATGACTTGGGGCACACCCCGTTTGGTCATATAGGAGAGGAAATTTTGAATCAACTCTCACCCTTTGGCTTCAGACATAGTGAGCAAAGCCTCAGGGTAGTCGACTTCCTAGAGAGAGAAGGGGAAGGACTTAACCTTACTTGGGAGGTGAGGGAGGGCATTTTGAAGCACTCCAAGATGAGAGCGGAGATTTTAGGTGAAGGATGGCAGACCGTAGATACTTTAGAGGGACAGGTATGCAAAATTGCCGATATTATTGCCTATGTAAATCATGATATTGATGATGCTCTGCGAGCCGAAATTATCACTGGGAGTGAGCTACCTCGCTCAGCTATCTCTATGTTGGGGGACTCTCGGTCTGAGAGAATTAATACTATAGTTTGCGACATTGTCGATTATTCCTGGGCAGTGAGGGGCGAGAACTTGACAAGCAAGCAATCACCACCGATTATTGGCATGAGTCCCCCAGTAAGTGAGGTGATGAATATCCTTCGGGATTTCCTTTTTGAAAGGGTATATAATCCGAGTTTGGTAAAGGAGGAGGCAAGGAAGGCAAGGGAAGTGGTGCAGTTGCTTTATAATTATTTTATGGAGCAAGAAGATAGGCTGCCTTGGGGTTACAGCCCTGATGACGAGCCGTTAGCTCGAAGAGTAGTAGATTATATTGCTGGAATGACCGACCAGTATGCTTTACGGGTAGCTGGGGAAATTGCCCTGCGGTAAAGGTCGGAGCCCTATATAATGCATAGGAAGGATGAGAGTGTTTTGTAGAAACTGTGGTAAAGAGCTAGTGGGGAACCCAGAAGTCTGCGTTAATTGTGGTATTAAACCTCTCGCTGGTACCAGCTTTTGTAATGGGTGTGGTACTCCGACAACTCCGCTAGCTGAAATATGCGTTAAGTGTGGTATTAGGCTGGCACAGCCTGTTGTGGCAAGCCAAACGGGAATGCCTATAGCAGCTGGAATTTTGAGCATAATTGCTGGAGTCCTAGGCTTGATTCTGGGGTTAATTGTCGCCGCAGTTCTTGAAGCCATTGGTTGGTTTGTAGGATTCGTGGGACTCGGCATAGTCATTGTGCCGCTAATAATTTTTCCAGTAATAGCGATAGTAGGGGGAGTTTTTGCCCTCAGAAGAAGAATTTGGGGTTTGGCACTCGCTGGGTCGATTTTCGCGTTTATATGTGTGTGGTTTTTAGGACTACCAGCTATTATACTTATAGCCTTATCAAAAAAGGAATTTAAATAGGCTTCGGTAAGATGGGCATTATAGATGAGGTAAAACAAAGGGTAGATATTGTGGAGGTAGTTTCTGACTACTTCCCGTTGCAGAAGGCGGGGCGCAATTTTAAAGCCCTGTGCCCCTTCCATCCAGAGAAGGTCCCTTCTTTCTATGTTTTCCCAGAGCGTCAGAGCTGGCATTGCTTTGGAGCCTGTGGCACTGGGGGTGATGTTTTTTCCTTTTTGATGAGAAAAGAGGGTGTTGACTTTGGAGAAGCACTGCGAATTCTAGCCCAAAGGGCAGGGGTGCCTCTTACCTCAAAGCAGCCTGATGAAAGGCAAAGAGAGATAGAGAAATTGAAGGAGATAAACGAGGCTGCTGCTGAGTATTACCATTACTTGCTTCTTCACTCTTTAGCAGGCGAACGTACCCGGAATTACTTAGCTCAACGGGGTGTCTCAAGTAAAACGATTGAAGACTTTCAATTAGGCTTCAGTTTGGATAGCTGGGAAGCGCTGCGTGAGCAATTAACCAGAAGAGGATACCAGGAGGATGAGCTGGTAGCTGCTGGACTGTTGGTGGAGAAGGAGCAAGGGAAAACCTATGACTGCTTTCGCAATCGACTGATGTTTCCAATACGAGACATAGCCGGAAGAGTTTTAGGTTTCGGGGCACGAACTCTTGATGATTCTCTGCCTAAATACCTCAACTCACCGCAGACAGCAATATTTGATAAAAGCGGCACCCTTTATGGCATTGACCGGGCTAAATCTGCTATCAGGAAGCAAAACCTAGCAGTGGTGGTAGAGGGCTATATGGATGTTATTATTGCTCATCAGTATGGTTTCAGCAATGTGGTTGCTTCTCTAGGGACTGCCCTTACCGAGAAGCAGGTAGGCATTATCAAGAAGTTAACCAGGAATCTTACCTTAGCTCTTGATGCTGACACTGCTGGTGAAATAGCCACGCTACGAGGAATTGAGATAGCCAAGAGCACATTTGACCAGAAGGTAGTACCACTACCTAACTCAGAGGGATTAGTGAAATATGAGAACATCCTTGATGCTGAGATAAGGGTAATGGTCTTGCCTCCAGGTAAGGATCCGGACGATATTATTAAGGAAAGCCCTAAAGAATGGGGGCGTCTGCTAGAGGAGGCATCGCCAGTAGTTGATTATACCTTTGACTTTATTGCTTCCAAACTTGACTTGAGCCGGCTGAAAGATAAATCGCTAGCAGCAGACCAGCTGTTGCCACTTATTGCTGAGATTAAGCATCCAGTCCGTCAAGCTCATTACCTACAAAAGCTAGCCCGCCTGGTGGCAGTGGATGAGCATACCTTGGCTTCGGCTCTTAAAAGAATACGTTTATCTAAGCGAAAATGGGGAGGTGATGTGTCGCAGCCTTCTAGTCTCGTCCCCTCTCTATCTCCTAGTGACCCCCTGGCAGAGTACTGCCTATCACTGTTAGCTCGCTACCCAGAGTTACGGAGCTATGCTACAGAGCTTTCAGCTGATTACTTCGGGCACAGTGAACATCGCGAACTTTTCCTTGCTTGGTGTAATACTTCGGACCTAGACGCAATGCGTCGGGAGCTAGATTTAATTCTTCAAGATTATCTTGATGCGCTTCTGGCGAAACCTCTTCCTTCGATGAGCGAGGAGGAACGAGAACGCGCTCTTGTTGACTGCATTCACCGTTTAAAGGAGCAGTGGCTGAGAGAATTAAAAGCAAAAGAGGAGATTTTGTTTTCGGGCGTTGAGGCTGAAGGCAATACTATTGAACTCGAAGAGCTGCAACGGTTAGGGGTCGAGCTTAATACTCAGCTGAGAGAAATTTTTCTTCGGAAAAGTAAGCAGAAAAGTTGAGGAAAATTAAGGACATGGTTTCAAAAGAAAAAGAACAATTTAAAGCTTTCCCTTATCGCGGGGATTTAAGCTTTGATGACGCTGAATCTGATTCAGAATTAGAATTAGAGACAGCGGAGCATGTTTATACTGGTTTGCCTAAAGAGGGTGAAGGAGGTGGGGGGGATGAGGAGTTAAGTCTAGGCTGGCACAAAGCAGAGCCTTTGGAGGAGAAGGAAACAGAGATTCAGCTTGAGCCTTCGTTAGAAACACCCCCGGAATTAGAGCTTGGCGAACTAGAGATAGCTGATGACCCAGTACGTATGTACTTGCGCGAAATTGGTAGGGTGTCTCTTCTTACTGCAGAGGAAGAGAAGATTTTGGCAAGGAGCAAGGAGGAGAAGGATTCCATTAAGCTGATAGAGGAGGAATGCTCTCGCCAACTAGGAAGACCACCTTCTTCAATTGATATAGTGATTTCTATGCTGGAACGACTAGTTCGAGTCGCCCCCCTTCTTGAAGCTGTGGAAGAGCAACTCGGCTTATCTTCATCGAAGAGCCTTGCTGAGAGGATTTCAAACCCCAAATTACGAGCTTCTCTCGATGGCGAGCTTAGTGGACAATTAATAGAGGTTTTGTCTCAGAGGTTAGATAAGAATCCGATTGAGGTAGATCGTGCTTTAAGAGGTCTTTCTCTAGTTAGTTCAGTAGTACCTCCGGAGCTTCTTGACATTATCGGTGGAAAGTCACTAGCTGAGTTAGGGAAACTTTTACACACCCCTAATTTTCTTAAAAGGCTTAAACCCTTCAAGGGACGATTTCAAATATATCTCGAGAGCATTAAACAAAAGGGAATAAAGGCGGAGAGACGTCTAATCGAGGCTAACCTGCGTCTTGTAGTCAGTGTCGCCAAGAAGTATGAAGGTCGAGGAATGTCATTCCTTGACGTGATTCAGGAAGGGAATATAGGTCTTCTTCGCGCCGTGGAGAAGTTTGATTATCGCAAAGGCTATAAATTTAGCACCTATGCTACTTGGTGGATTCGCCAGTCAATCACCCGAGCTATAGCAGACCAGGCACGCACTATTCGTATTCCGGTGCATATGGTAGAAACCATCACTAGGCTTTATCGGATAACTCGCCGTTTAACTCAAGAGCATGGGCGCGAGCCAACCATCGAGGAGATCTGTGAGCAGATGGAAGTGCCTCCTGAAAAGGTGGAAGAGATTCTCAAAGTCTCCCAAGAGCCAATCTCTTTAGAGACTCCTATTGGGGAAGAGGAAGACGCTCACTTGGGAGATTTTATTGAGGATCGCAAGATCATGCCTCCTGTTGATACTGCTTCCTACGAATTGCTTCGGGAGCAGATAACTGAGGTGCTAAGTACACTTACTCCCCGCGAGCAGAAAGTGCTCAAATTAAGGTTTGGGCTCGAGGATGGGCGAAGTCGCACTTTGGAAGAAGTAGGCAAGGAATTCCAGGTAACGCGGGAGCGCATTAGACAAATCGAAGCGAAGGCACTACGCAAACTTCGCCACCCTACACGCAGTAGGAGATTAAAGGATTATCTGGAATAGGTAGGGATATTAACCTTCAGGTAGTAGGAGCAAGGTACAAGTTATGTATCAGGGCAAGGGTTATCGGCTGAGAATTCTACTTAAGCATGGAGAAGAGGTGAGGCACCTTTCCAGCATCTAGTTGCTTTATCATTTTCTGTGCCTGGCGAAATTGATTGAGAAGTTGATTGATATCTTGGGGTGTAGTTCCACTCCCGCGAGCAATACGTCGCCGCCGGCTGCCATCAATTATATGAGGGTTCTGACGCTCCTCTGGGGTCATAGAGAATATTATTGCTTCGACCTTCTTTAGATGTTTTTCCTCCAGTCCTTCGGGCATTCGATGGGCGAGGGAAGAAAGCCCGGGGATCATTTCTACTATTTGACTGAGAGGACCCATTTTTCTAACCTGTTGTAGCTGCTCAAGGAAGTCTTCTAGGTTAAAAGCAGCAGTGCGTATCTTTCTTTCCATTTCCTTGGCACGCTGTTTGTCGAAAGCCTTCTCCGCTCTTTCAATGAGGGTAAGCATGTCCCCCATACCCAATATCCGGGAAGCTAAGCGGTCAGGGTAGAAGGGCTCGAAAGCATCAACCCTTTCTCCAGTTCCAAGAAACTTAATCGGTACGCCAGTAACTGATTTGATAGATAAAGCAGCACCACCACGAGCATCCCCATCCATCTTAGTGAGTATTAATCCAGTTAGTCCTACACCAGTGTTGAATTCTTGAGCTACTCGCACTGCTTCCTGCCCAGTCATGGCATCGACTACTAACAGGATTTCGGAGGGTTGAAGTGTCTTCTTAATCTCAACTAATTCCTTCATCATCGCCTCATTGATATGAAGACGACCTTGAGTATCAACTACCATCCAATTAGCAGCCAATTCCCTAGCTTGCTTGATAGCTTGAATACAAATAGCTGTCGGTAATACCTTGGGGTCTTCGGCGTAAACCGGGATGTCGAGTTGTTTACCCAATATAATGAGCTGCTCTATAGCTGCGGGGCGGCGGGTATCGGCAGCCACCAGTAATGGGTGTTGTCCCGAGTGCTTCAAGTGTGAAGCTAGTTTGGCTGCAGTGGTTGTTTTACCGCTACCCTGGAGCCCGACTAGCATTACCCCAGAGGGAGGGTGACTGGCTGGGACTAGCCAGCTTTGCCTACCGCCAAGAATAGCCACCAGCTCCTCATAGACGATTTTTACCACCTGCTGGGCTGGAGTTAGACTCTCCAGAACCTGGCTAGTCAGCGAGCGCTCCCTCACTTTAGCCGTAAATTCTTTCACTACCTTCAAATTTACATCTGCTTCAAGAAGTGCCAGCCTCACTTGGCGCAATGCCTCATCTACATCCTTCTCGCTGAGCCTGCCCCTCCCGCTCAGCTTCCGAAAGACATTTCCTATTTTCTCTGA
>CAZUZX010000005.1:0-24705 GCA_964624525.1 uncultured Dehalococcoidia bacterium
ATAGTCTGGTGTAGGCAATGATGAGGCTTCTTCACTTTGCCGATCTTCATCTGGGTGTAGAGAACTATAGCCATATTGACCCGGCTACTGGGCTTTCTAGCTGCTTTAGCGATTTCCAGGCTGTCCTTGACGAAGTGGTGGAATTTGCCTTAGGGAATGATATAGACCTAGTGTTGTTTTGTGGCGATGCCTATAAAAATCGTGAGCCCTCTCAAACACATCAGCGGGAGTTTGCTAAGCGACTTAGAAGACTGGCAATAAAAGGGATACCGGTCTTCCTCCTGGTAGGCAATCATGACCTGCCTCATGCTATTGGTCGGGCTACAGCGGTGGAGATTTTTGATACCTTAGCTATTGAGAATGTAATTGTGGCGAATAACCCTGGTACTTATCGGATAGAAACCAGGGATGGACTTATTCAAATAGTGGCTTTACCGTGGCTAAGGCGCAGCACCTTGCTAAGCCGGGAGGAAACTAAAAATCTTAGTTTGGAGGAAATTAACCGCAAGTTGGAGACGATGTTGATGGGGATTCTCAATACTAACATAAAGACTCTCGACCCCGGCTTACCGGCTATTCTGACAGCTCATGTTTCCTTAGCGAACGCCACAGCTGGCTCGGAGAAAACCATGATGATAGGACAGGAACCTCTCCTTCGTCAGAGTAGTGTCGCCAGCCCTGTCTTTGACTATGTAGCTTTGGGGCATATCCATAAGAGCCAGGTTCTTTCCTATGATCCCCCTGTGGTCTACCCAGGAAGTTTGCAGCGCATTGACTTCGGGGATGAAGAAGACATTAAAGGTTTCTATGTAGTGCAGATAGAGCCAAAGAGGAATCGAGGTGAAAGAGTTACCTTTGATTTCCATCCCGTAAAGGCGCGTCGCTTCCTAACCATCAGGGTTCATATTTCCTCTCACGACCTCAATCCCACCTTCACTATTCTGCAAGCTATTGCTCAGCAAGGACAGGGGGTCAGGGAAGCTATAGTGCGGGTGCAGGTGACTATCCCGGAACATGTCGAGGAGCTAGTTCAGGAGCGAGAAATTCACCAGGTGCTGAGGGAAGCACAATATGTCTCTATCATTAAAGAAGTAGAGCGGGAGCGGCGCACTAGACTGAGCAGATGGTCAGTGGAAAGGATAAGCCCTGTCGAAGCACTCAAGGTCTATTTGGATTTAAAAAAGACCCCTGCTGACCAAGCCAAGTTATTGCTTGAATACGGAGAAAAGCTTATTCAAGAAACTATGAGCGAGGATTAACAAGGGAGCAATGACCCGATAAAGCCTCTTTGCCCTTGGAGAAACTCTTCTGCTGTCATAGCTCGCTTGCCCTCTAGTTGTACCTGTAAAAGCCCCAAAACTTCTTTGCCAGATTGTACCCCTACCGGGGTGTCTGGCATGTCCTTTAGGGCTATCACCCGTCCCGGTTCATCATCCTCTCTTGACAGAGGGAGTGCCTGAATGATTTTCAATTGCTTTCCCCGCCAGGTGGTATAGCAGCTTGGCCAAGGCTGAAAAGCCCGCACCCTCCGCCAAAGTTCGATAGCCGGAAGTTGCCAATCTATCTCTCCATCCTTTTTGCCAATGAGCTTGGAATAAGTAGCTTTCTCATTATCTTGTGGTTGTGGAGTTAAATGACCCTCGAGCCAGAGGGGCAAGGTCTGTATTAAAAGCTGAGCGCCGAGTTGGGCGAGTTTAGTTATAAGCGAGCCAGTGGTGTCTTGTGGCGAAATGGAGATTTGTTGTTGAGCCAGGAGGGGACCAGTATCCATGCCCTTGTCCATCAGCATAATACTCACGCCAGTAATTTCATCACCAGCTAGGATAGCAGCAGCAATAGGAGAGGGACCACGATGCAGAGGAAGGAGTGAGGGATGGATGTTAAGACAGCCACAAGGGGGGATGTCAAGAATGTTCTGAGGCAGGAGCTGACCGAAAGCAGAGACTACAATCACTTCAGGGCGCAATTTAGCTAGCCTTTCTACTTCCTCAGGCTGCCGCAGAGAGGGAGGCTGCCATACTGGTAATCCATACCCTAGCGCTGCCCTTTTCACCGGAGGAGGGACAAGCCCGCGTCCTCTACCTGCCGGTCTATCTGGCTGGGTATAAACAGCCACTACTTGATGCTCACTGTGGGAAAGGGCATCTAAAGCAGGGACAGCAAATTCAGGTGTACCCATAAAAACAATTCGCATTGCTGAGGCAAATTCTATCATAGGAGCTTAGAGACAACAATCGGCTGCCTGCCTCTGAGATTGCCTTGAGATTCAGGTATGGGTTATAATAATTAAAGATGGCTAAGGCAAGGGTTATCCTCTATACCGGCAAGGGTGGGGTGGGGAAGACCACTGTAGCAGCAGCCACAGCCTTGCGCTCAGCAGAGCTTGGTTACAGGACACTGGTTCTAAGTACGGATGCTGCTCATAGTCTTGCTGACTCATTCGATATTTCCTTTGACAATGAGCCTCAATTTATTGCTCCAAACCTGTGGGGGCAAGAAACTACCATATTCCAGGCTGTCAATACCTACTGGAGTTCCATTCAAAAGTGGATGGCAGCCTTGCTTGCTTGGCGTGGGATGGATGCGATAATAGCCGAAGAGATGTCTATTTTCCCGGGTATGGAAGAGCTAGCAAACTTACTCTACCTGGTTGACTATGGAGAGAGTGGCAAGTATGACACCATTATCGTTGATTGTGCCCCTAGTGGGGATACCCTTCGCTTGCTCAGCTTTCCGGATATATTGCGGTGGTGGATGGAGAAGATGCTTCCTATCGGGCGCACTGCTACCACAATGTTGCGTCCCTTTGTTAAGCCAGTGCTGGGCTTGCCACTTCCTGAGGAGGGTGTTTTCACTTCGGCGCAGTACCTATTTAGCCAGCTCAAAAAGATGCGTGCCCTGCTTACTGACGCTGAGAAGACATCGATAAGGCTGGTACTTAATCCCGAGAAGATGGTGATTAAAGAGACACAGCGCACTTTCACCTACCTTAATCTTTATGGTTACTTTACTGACCTCATCATTTGCAACCGTCTTATTCCGGAAAAGGTTGAGGATGGCTATTTCCAATCTTGGAAGGAAAGTCAGAGCAAATATTACCAAGTAATTGAAGAGTGCTTTACCCCAATACCTATCATGACTGCTCCTCTATTGGAGCGGGAGGTGGTCGGGCTTCCTATGCTAAATCTCATGGCAGATGCCCTCTTTAGTAAACAAGACCCCAACAAAGTCTTCTTTGTCGGGCAGGCTCAGGAAGTCAGTAAAGAAAATAACCATTATATATTAACTATATCTTTGCCTTTTGCCACCAAGGAACAGATTTCTTTAACGCAAAGTGGTGATGAGCTTATTGTTCAGCTAGGCAACGCAAGAAGAAACATTGCCCTTCCTCATATCTTGATGGGACTAGCGGTCAAAGAAGCGAAGTTTGAGCAAGGTAAGCTTAGAATTCGATTTGAGGAGGAGAAAACAAGGGTGTAAGGGGGTGTCCCTTGATTTGTTTTTGAAAGGGGGTGATGGGAAATGGGAGATAAGATTTTGGAGGTGGAGCGTGTCTCGGAGGAGGAGATAATATTGCGTCTAAGGACAGACAAGCTAAAGTTATTGCCTGATTCTACCAAAGCTCATATGAAGATAGCCGGAAGGGAGCTTCTATTAGCCTTGCGTAGCCTGGTCGATGCTGCTGTAGAGTCCTTAGAGCAGAAAAAGGAGGGAAAGGGGAAGAGGAGGACAAAGATTGAAGTTGAGTAAGCAGCTAAGTAGAGATTTAACCAAAGTGGGGGTCTCTGATGGTTCTAATCGGTGAGAATATACATATTATATCGAAGGCTGTCTCCCAGGCGATAAAAGAGCGAAACTTGAAGTTAATCCATGAATTGGCTATAGCGCAGACTAAGGCTGGGGTCGACTACATAGATTTAAATCTTGGTCCGGTAAGGAAAACCCCCGAGGAGACTACAGGGTGGCTAGTTAAAACAGTTCAGGAGGTTAGTCCTCTACCATTGTCTATAGATACCTTGAATCCGGTAGCTATGGAGGCTGGTCTCCGGCTCTGCAAGAAAAGACCTTTGCTCAACTCGGCATCAGGAAGGACTGATAGTAAAGCACAAATGCTTCCTCTAGCTAAGAAATATAATACAGATGTGGTACTCTCAGTGCTTACTGACAAGGGCTGCCCGCCTGATGTTGACTCTAGGACAGAGAGTATTATGGAGACGGTTGCCTATGCTAATGAACTGGGTATCCCCACTGAGGATATCTGGGTTGACCCTATGATCCTGCCCATCAGCGCTGATCAAAAGCAGGTGCGCGAAGCTGTGGAATTTGTAAAAATACTCTCCGACCTCCTACCGGGTATTAAATCAACAGTAGGGCTTTCCAACGTGTCTAATGGGACGCCAGAAGAACTGCGAGGGATTCTTAACCGCACCTATATGGTAGTGCTGGGAAGATACGGCTTATATTCGGCAATTGTAGATGCCTTAGACAAAGAGCTGATAGCTTTGAATAGAGGAGAGATGCCAAATATCGTCGACCTTATCTATAAAACAATGGACGGGGAAAATATTGATCTCTCCTCCCTTTCTTCAAAGGAGCAGGATTATGTAAAGACAACTAGGGTTCTCATGGGTGAGACACTATATTCTCACGCCTGGCTCGAAGTATAGAGAAGGAGGTGAAATGGAGTATAAGACACCCGTTGAGTCATATCCGGGGAAAGTCAGAGAGATAACTATAGGAAAAGGAGTAAAGGCTATAAAAATTGGGGGAGAGAATGCTCTCCCATTTCATTTCTTTGATGAAGGCTCAATTCCTAATCCTCCTAGGTTCGCCTTGGAGGTTTATGATATGGAGCCGAAGGACTGGGCAGAGTGGGTGCTTGAGCCTTTTAAAGATGTGGTTTCCGATCCTGTCAAATGGGCGGTGAAGTGTGTTAAGGATTTTGGTGCCGATATCGTTTGCCTTCAGTTGGTGAGTACTGACCCAGGGGGAAAGGATACATCTCCAGAAGAAGCGGCGGCACTTACTAAAAGGATAGCCAAGGCGATAGATGTTCCCCTTATCGTCTATGGGTCAGGGGATGATAAAAAGGATGCCCGGGTATTGCCAAAGGTGGCTGAGGTATGTGAGGGGGAGAATTTGCTTTTGGGACCGGCAGTGAAGGAAAACTACGAGGTAGTAGGCAAAGCAGTTTTGCAGTATGGACATACCCTGATTGCCCAAACCCCACTGGATATCAATTTGATGAAGGAACTAAATATAAAACTGGGTAAGTTCTTCCCTTCCGATAGAATTGTAATCGACTCTTTAAGTTCAGCATTGGGATATGGTATGGAATATAGTTTCACCTTAATGGAGAGAACAAAACAAGCTGGGATAATGTTTAAGGATGGGATGACGCAGATGCCCATTATTGCCAATCTAGCTGGGGAGTGCTGGAAAACCAAAGAAGCCAAGGAGAATAAAAAGCAGGGGATACTCTGGGAGGGAATAACTGCCCTTTCCCTTGTTTTGGCTGGGGCAAACATCCTGGTCTTAAGACATCCGGAAACACTCAGATTGCTCCGAGAAATGGTGAAATTGGGGTGAAGAATGGCAGATAAAAAGACGAAGAAGCAGCAAGAGATTGAAAAGACTATAAGGGCAAGTGATCTGTGGGAGCCGGTTGGACCTACGCCAATGCCTGATCTGGCTAGTCTGAGAAATTGGGATATGAGGCTTCTCAAAACCTATAAGCCTTGGTATGCTCCTTTTTGTGATCTTTGTTGTTTTTGCACCTATGGCAAGTGTGACCTCACTGCGGGGAGGAGAGGAGCCTGTGGGATTGATATTAGCACACAGCAGGGAAGGATTGTACTTCTTGCCTGCTGTATGGGACTAGCTGCTCATGGTGCTCATGCCAGACACATTGTTGATTACATGATTGAGAAGTACGGGGAAGATTACAGAATCAATCTGGGAGACAATATTGCGGTCGAGGCACCAAATATCAGGACTGTCCTGGGATTGAAGCCGGAAACTCTGAAGGATTTGAGAACGGCTGTGGAGTATGCCGAGCAGCAGCTCATTCACCTTGTCTCCTCACTTCATACTGGGCAGGAGGGAAGTAATCTCGATTACGAATCGAAAGCCCTTCATGCTGGTATGCTTGACCATGTGGTCATGGAAGCGGCTGATATCGCCCAGATAATAGGATTCAAATATCCAACCTCAGTCGCAAATACAGCATTAGTGGGTCTGGGCGTTGCATCAATAGATACGACGAAGCCGATGGTTTTAGTAATTGGCCACAACCCCGCCACCTCGACCAATGTCATCGACTACCTCCGGAAGAATAATCTTTATGAGAAGGTTGAGGTAGGTGGGATATGCTGCACTGCCCTGGAGACAACGAGATATGCGGATAGGGCAAAGGTGATAGGTCCTCTTTCTCGGCAGCTCTACTATGTGAGAACCGGTATTGCCGATGTGGTAGTCACCGATGAGCAGTGCATTCGAACCGATGTGGCGGAAGAGGCAAAGAAAGTCGGCTCGGCTCTAATTGCTACCTCAGATAAGGCTTGCTATGGGCTTGAGGATGCAACCGAAAAAGATGCGGATGAGATAGTGAAGGCGATGGTCGAGGAAGGAAAGCAATTTGTTATCTTAGACCATGAGAAGGCGGGAGAAGTAGCCGTAAAGGTGGCAATAAAGCTGGCGCCGAAGAGGAAGAAGGAGCTTTTAAGCGAAAAGGAGGCTCAGGAACTTGCCAAGAAATGCAATGAATGTGATTTTTGCGAGAGGGTTTGCCCCAATTTGTTCTCTATTGGCAAGGGAATAAAGAAAGTTGGGGAAGGGAATTTTGAATTGATAAGAGAGCAGTTCAATCAGTGCATTGGCTGTGGTAAGTGTGAGGAGGAGTGCCCCCGTAAGATTCCAATCTTCAAAATAATGCAAACGGCTGCAAGCAAGGAAGGCTATGTGCTAAGGTCTGGGCGTGGTCCCATTATGGATACAGAGATAAGGAATGTCGGGGCACCAATAGTGCTGGGCACTATCCCCGGGGTTGTTGCCTTTGTGGGCTGCTCCAATTACCCTGATATGGATGATATTGTCGAGATGATAGAGGAATTCGCTAAGAGGAAATACATTGTAGTCGTCAGCGGCTGTGCTGCTATGGTGGCTGGGATGAAGAAGGATGCTGATGGGAAGACGATCTATGAGAGATATCCCGCCGATTTTGATGCCGGGTGCATAGTAAATGTGGGCTCTTGCGTGGCAAATGCCCATATTACTGGGGCAGCAATAAAGATAGCCAATATCTTTGCTACCCTTCCCTTGAGAGCAAACTATGAGGTTATTGCTGATTACATGCTCAACCGCGTCGGAGCGGTTGGAGTAGCTTGGGGAGCTTATTCCCAGAAGGCGGCGAGCATTGCCACTGGGGCCAACAGATTGGGAATTCCAGTAATAGTTGGTCCGCATTCCTCCAAGTATAGAAGGCTGTATCTCAGCCGGAAGGGAGAAGATGATTGGACGGTGATGGATGGAAGAAAGAGGGAACTGGTGAATACCGAGGAGCCTTCCCCAGAACACTTAATCTATGTAATAGAGACGAAGGAAAAGGCTATGGTAACCATCCCCAAGCTTTGCATCCGGAAAAATGATACCCCCCAGGGAAGGTCAATAAAGCTGAACCATTACATCTCCCTGTATAAGAAATACATGGGGGGTGGGCTTCCTGACGATCTTCAACTTTATGTTAGAAGTGATAAAGATCTTCCTATTGTTTATAAGAAGGAGTGCTTGACATACTTGAAGGATATTGGTTGGAAGCCAAAGCCTACTTTGAGTCTTCCTACATGGATTGGAACATATCCGACCAAAGTGCCTCTGGAAGCTGTAATCCACTAGAAAGAAGGAGAATAGGATGACCTTACCACATCATCGGGTGAATGTTCTCACTGGAATAAAGGCAGCCAGAGTCATAGAGAATGCGGAGGAGTACGCTGACTTGATTAAAAAGGCAAAAAGACCCCTTTTGGTACTTGGGCCTCGGCTGCTGGAGTTGTCGCTTGATGGAAAGATTGCTCTAGAGTATGCTCTGGAGATCGCTAAAGCGGGGAAAATCCCTATATGTGCTACTGCCCATGTTAAAGGGAAAATGATGCAACTCGGGGTGAAGCCAGAAAGCGAGTACGATGCGGTGGAGATAATAAATCATCTGAAAGACCCTAAGTGGCAAGGGGTTAAAAAGGAGGGAAATCACGACCTGGTGATTTTCTTTGGGATAAGAACTGACATGGGAGAGCAAGGCCTCTCTACATTGAAGCATTTCGCTCCCCATCTGAAGACAATGACCCTCTGCAAGTACATCTTTCCTAATGCCGACTATTCCCTTCCTAACTTTAGAAAGGACGAACAGTGGAAGGGATTTTTAGAAAATCTAATCGCTGAGCTAGGAAGAAGGGAGGAATAGAAAAGTGCCAGAGTTTCATGTTGATATCGGACCTCAGTATGAAGGCGAGGTGATAAGGAAGGAGGACCTCTATATCGAGTTTGGCGGACCGAAGGTAAGACATAAGTTTGAGCTGGTAACCATAAAGAGCCTAGACGAAGTGCAGCACGAAAAGGTAGAGGTTATTGGACCTGATATAAAAGATATGCAGGAGGGGGGGAGTTATCCTCTAGGCATTTTAGTTGATGTTGCTGGGGAGCAGCTTGAGAAGGATATGGAGCCAGTGATTGAGAGAAGAATACATATGTACTGCAATTTCATTGAAGGGCTCTATCATATGAATCAAAGGCAAGATATTTGGCTCAGGTTGAATAAATCCTCTTTTAAAAAGGGGCTTAATTCCTTGAAAGAGATTGGCGAGATGCTCATCTTCCTTTATACCTCGGAATTGCCGGTAATCGAAAAAATCTCCATCACCTTTCATACTGAGGAGAAAAAGGTGGCAGAGCTTCTCCCTCACGCCTTAGAAGTTTACAATGCCAGGGATGAGAGGTTAAGGGGGCTAAAGGAGGATGATGTAGAGGAGTTTTACGGCTGTGTCCTTTGCCAGAGTTTTGCGCCTACTCACTGCTGTATCATCACCCCGGAGAGACTAGCTAATTGTGGGGCAATAAACTGGTTTGATGGCAGGGCTGCTTATAAACTTGACCCTGAGGGTCCTATATTTGGCATCCCTAAGGGTGAACTCCTCGACCCAGCGAGAGGGGAATATAGTGGAGCTAATCAGGTAGTAGCAGAAAGGTCGCTGGGAGCCTATGACCGAGTCTATCTTCACAGTGCTTTTGAACACCCTCACACCTCCTGTGGCTGTTTTCAATCCATCTGCTTTTACATCCCGGAGGTAGATGCCTTCGGGATTGTGCATCGAGACTTTGTTGGTGAAACAGTAGTGGGACTGCCTTTTTCCCGCATGGCAGGCACAACTAGTGGTGGAAGACAGGTGGAGGGTTCCTGCGGCATGGCTTTGGAGCTTATAAGATCACCGAAATTCTTCCAAGCCGATGGCGGTTTATATAGAGTAGTTTGGATGCCTAAGGCGATAAAAGAAAGATATAAGGATGTTATACCGCAAGATTTATACGATAAAATAGCTACGGAAGAGGATGCTAAGAATACCGATGAGCTAGTGAAATTCCTCGAAAAGGTGGGACACCCCTGGCTAAAGGGCGAGGTTCAACTTCCCTGAATTGGAAACTTTAACTCATTCCGAGTAAGACTTAAAAGAGGAGGCTAGATAATGCCAATCAAGGGAACGGATATTGTTAAGAAGCTCCCTGAGGGGGGCAAGAAGAACTGTAAGGAATGTGGCTTCCCCACTTGTTTTGCTTTTGCTATGAAGCTAGCTTCAGCAGGGACTACTCTCGACAAGTGCCTATATCTTTCCTTCGAAGTCAAGACAGAACTTGAGGATGCCCTCGCCCCGGCGATAAAGCTGGTGACTATAGGTTCTGGCAAGGCTGCCCTGCAAATTGGGAATGAAGAGGTCATGTATCGGCATGATAAGACCTTCGTCCATCAGCCTGGTATTGCTCTCCTTATCTCCGATAAGGAGAGCGAGTCAAAGATTGAGGAAAAAATACGGAAGATAAAGGAACTACACTTTGAAAGGGTGGGGCTAACTCTTAGAGCTAACCTTTTAGCCCTCCACTTTGAATCAGGGGATAGAGATCGATTTGCAGCACTGGTGAAAAGGGTCTATCGAGATACTGACCTGGGGATGATTTTGATTTCCGAGGATATGGAGAGCCTCTTTTTGGCCAGAGACCTGTGTGCTGATCGAAAGCCTCTCCTTTATCCGATAACCAAGGAGAATATAGAAAAAGCCATCCCTCGAATCAAGAAATCTCCTACCCCCATAGGGGTTCGTGCCGGGAGCATTGAAGAGCTTATCCCACTGACCTCCAGATTGAAGGAGGAGAAGATTGACGAGGTTGTTTTAGATCCCGGCTCTAAAGGTTTGATGGAGGGAATAAGGGATCAAACTTTTATTCGGCGGGCAGCTATAAAGCAGAATTTTAGACCCCTCGGTTACCCGACTATATCCTTCTCCTGTTTTGTTGCCAAGGATGGTCTGAGGGAATTACTCACTGCTGCTGCGTTTACCATTAAATACGCTGGCATTATTGTGCTCTCCGATATGGATAAATACTCCCTACTTCCGCTCCTAGTTCAGAGGCTTAATATTTATACCGACCCTCGAATGCCTATGGCAGTGGAACAAAAGGTTTATCAGATAGGCGAGCCCAACGAAGAATCCCCAGTTCTGATCACTTCCAATTGGGCTTTGACTTACTTTATTGTCTCCTCAGAGGTCGAATCAAGTAAAGTCCCCTCATTCCTCTGTGTAAAGGACACAGAGGGGCTTGGGGTTCTCACTGGTTGGGCAGCGGGGAAATTCGTTGCTGATGCTATTGCTCCATTTATTAAGAAATCTGGCATCGCGGACAGAGTAAAGAATAGGACACTGGTTATCCCAGGAAAGGTAGCCCGAATTAGAGGCGAACTTGAGGAGGCTCTGCCAGATTGGAAGATCGTAGTCGGTCCCCGGGAGGCAAGTGAGATTCCGGCTTTCTTACCAGCCTTTGCCGCTAAATTGAAAACAGGGTAAGATTGCTGACATAATCTTTCACCCTCTTAATGGCTACTAAGGAAGACACCGGCAGATTTTGATCGGAACGATCTTTAAGACACCGATATGAAGGGCTAATCAGAGGTAAGATATGACTGTTACCATTGCTATTGCTGGGAAAGGAGGCACTGGCAAGACTACTATCGCCGCCTTGCTGATAAAGCTCCTTTCCCAGAAAGGGATTGTTCTGGCTATTGATGGAGACCCCAGCACTAACCTTAACCTAGCCCTTGGCTTACCGCTAGAAGATACCTTGGGTAAGATACGGGAGGAGATGACTGAAGCCGTAACGGTGGGAAGTCTCAGTCCTGGGGTGGCTAAACCGGATCTCTTTGATGCTAAGGTAATGTCAGCTCTGGTGGAATCAAAGGGAATAGACCTTTTAGCTATGGGGCGTCCCGAAGGATCGGGATGCTACTGTGCTGTTAACCATATGCTGCGTCTTTCCTTAGACCGATTGAGTAGAAATTATGACTACGTGGTTATTGATTGTGAGGCGGGAATGGAGCATATTAGCCGTCAAACAACCAGAGATATAGATATCCTGCTTATTATTTCTGACCTCACCCAGAAAGGCGTCACCACGGCGGCAAGGATGAAAGAGCTTATCGGGGAATTAGGGACTCGAGTGGGTAAAATCTATCTTGTCGTCAATCGCGCTCCTGACGGGCTACCTCCGGAGATAATGAAAGCCATTGATAGCTATGGTCTTGAACTCTTGGCTACTGTGCCTGAGGATCCTATGTTAGCTGTTCTGGAAGTGAAAGGGACACCGATTACGGAACTTCCCCCAAACTCTCCACTTCAACTAAAAGCAAGGGAGATAGCGGGTAAGTTAGGGCTTTAGAATATTCTCTCATAGAAAGACGAGATTGATGAGCAACTCCTCTCCGTCATTGCGAGCGAAGCGTGGCAATCTCAGAGATTGCTTCGGGGCTCACACCCCTCGCAATGACAAATAAACAATCTAGTAAGATGACGGAAGATTATAAGGAAGGGCTAAGCCATATTTTGAAGTCCTACAAGGGGGAAAGGTGGGAACTAATATCCCTTTTGCAGAAAGTGCAAGAGAGGTTTGGTTATGTTTCTCTGGAGGCAATGAGTGGGCTGGCACACTTTTTGAAAATACCGCAAAGCACTGTTTATGGTGTAGCTACTTTTTTCAATCAGTTTCGTTTCACTCCTCTAGGAAGGCATCCGATCAAGGTATGTTTGGGGACTGCTTGTCATACGTGGGGAGGAAAGCTTGTTATGGAAGCTATGGAAAGAGAGCTAGAAATTAAAGTCGGGGGGGTCACACTTGATGGTGATTTTAGCCTTGACAGGGTTGCCTGCATCGGCTGTTGTGTTATGGCTCCAGTGATAGTAATTGGTAAAGACGTTTATCCCAAGATGACACCATTAAAGGTAGAAGAGGTTCTGGGTGGATTTAAACAAAAGGCATCCTCAGCTAATCCTCCCAATGATGAGAAGGGCTAACCCCTGGGACAAATGACTTTTGATGAAATCCAGTATCAAGCTCTTTCGGAGTGGAGAGCCCTTAGTGAAAAACCTCGCATTCTTATCGGCACTGCTACCTGTGGTAGAGCAGCTGGCGCTATTGAGGTAGTCAAGGCTTTTGAGAAAGAGCTAGCAAGGCAAAACGCCGATGCCATAATTACTCAGGTTGGCTGCATGGGGCTTTGCTATGCCGAGCCTCTGGTTATCATCATCAAACCAAATTACCTGAGCGTTTGCTATGGCAATGTAACTCCAGAGGTTACTCACCGACTTGTGGAAGGTTATATTCTAAACGATGACCCTTGTCTTGAACTTGCCCTAGGTACCTTCGAGAAAAGCGATAGAAAAGCCCCTTCTATTCCCGAACTATCTCGGTTTGAACATGAGTTACGCCTACTTCTGTGCCATTGTGGGTATATCGATCCGGAAAATATAAACCACTATATTGCTAATGGTGGCTACAGCAGTTTAGCTAAGGCACTAAGGATGCCCCGGGAAAAAATAATCGCCCAGATTAAGAGGTCTGGTCTGAGGGGGCTTGGCGGGGCTGGCTTCCCTGCCGGGGAGAAGTGGGAATTATGCCATGAGGCACCGGGGACACCAAAATATGTTATCTGTAATGCCGATGAAGGTGACCCGGGCGCTTTTATGGATCGAGCCATCTTAGAAAGTGACCCGCATTCAGTTATCGAGGGGATGATTATTGCCGGCTATACCCTAAGCACCCCATATGGCTATATCTATGTTCGCGCTGAGTATCCCTTGGCGGTGAAGCGCTTTAAACTTGCTTTGGAGCAGGCAGAAGCCCTGGGGTTATTAGGCAACAATATTCTCGGTAGTGGTTTTAGTTTTTGGATTGAGATGGTGCAGGGTGCTGGTGCCTTTGTTTGTGGAGAAGCTAGTGCCCTGATGTATTCTATAGAAGGAAGAAGAGGCATGCCGAGGGTTAGACCACCCCACTCCATTGAAGCGGGTTTATGGAGAAAGCCAACACTGCTTAATAATGTGAAGACCTTTGCCAGTGTTCCCCTGATTATCGAGCGCGGGGCAGAGTGGTATGCCAGCATTGGTACTGAGGGTAGCAAGGGGACAGCAGTGTTTGCCTTAGCCGGAAAGGTGGCTCACACCGGACTGGTAGAGGTGCCTATGGGCATAAGCTTACGCCAGCTTATTTATGATATCGGGGGGGGAGTATTAAGGGGTAAGAAATTTAAGGCAGTGCAGATTGGCGGACCTTCAGGGGGATGCCTTCCAGAAAGTCTACTGGATACCCCAGTTGATTTTGATTCCCTAAGTGAAGCTGGCGCCATAATGGGCTCTGGAGGTATGGTGGTGTTAGACGAGGATAACTGCATGGTCGATGCTGCCCTCTATTTCCTCGATTTTACCCAGAACGAGTCCTGTGGTAAGTGTACCTTCTGTCGACTGGGAACGAAGCAGATGCTAAATATACTGACCGACATTGTCAGTGGTAAGGGTAAGACAGAGGAACTAGATTTACTTGTTGAGCTAGCTGAAGATATCAAGGAGGGCTCACTTTGTGGTTTAGGCAAAACAGCGCCTAATCCTGTCCTGACTACTCTTCGCTACTTCCGCAGTGAATATGAAGCACACATTATGGAAAAGCGCTGCCCAGCGCTGGTGTGTAAGGAGCTCACCGCTTACTATATTCTTCCCGATAAGTGTGAAAGAGGGTGTGAGCATTGTGTACTGACTTGTCCCGCTAAAGCAATAAGCAGTGATGAAAATAGGATAAAGATTATTGATCAGACCAAGTGTGTTAAGTGTGGCACCTGCATGCAAGTTTGTCCTCCTCAGTATAGTGCTGTGGTGAAGCTTTCACCGCCACCGGGGGATAAACCATAGCCTCAAGGAGAGAAATTGGGGGGGCGTTTAGCAACTCAAACTGTCATTGCGACCCTGATTCATCAGGGGAAGCAATCTCATAGTTGTTCTGGAGATTGCTTCGTCGCTGGTGCTCCTCGCAATGACATTAAACAGTCGAGAAAATGGGGGGCAGGAATAGGCAGCTAATCAGCTTGACGGAAAAGGGAGGTTAATGCGGAGAAAAGCCTGCCTGAGATTTGCTATAGGGTATGATTAGAAGTTGGAGATTTAAGGAGGTAAGGGACATTTGGCAGATTTAGAATTTCTCTTTCATCCCCAATCAGTTGCCGTCGTCGGGGCTTCCAGTAGCTCCGAAAGACTAAAAGGCGGGGACTTTTTTTTAAAGTCACTGAAGGATTACGGATTCAAAGGCAAGCTTTACCCTATTAATCCTAGAGCAAGTGAAATCATGGGTTTAAAAGCCTACCCTAGCGTTAGGGACGTGCCAGGCTCAGTAGAATACGTTATTAGCTGCATCCCTGCTTCTGAGACCCCCCAGCTTGTGAAGGATTGCGTGGCTAAAGGAGTAAAGGCTATTGCCCTGTTCACCTCTGGCTTCAGTGAGGCGGGGGAGGAGGGGAGTCAGCTAGAGCAAGAGATAGTTAACCTTGCTCGTCAAGGTGGGGTACGAATCATCGGACCAAATTGTATGGGGATATATTGTCCCAATGCAGGTTTGTCCTATGACCCTGGATTCAGTAAGGAGGCTGGCTGCGTTGGTCTTTTGTCTCAAAGTGGAGGGCTTTCGATAGAATTAGTGTTTGAAGGAGATTTGCGGGGCATTCACTTTAGTAAGGTTATCAGCTACGGAAATGCTGCTGACCTTAATGAAGCGGACCTTTTAGAATACTTCTCCCAAGACGCTGAAACGAAAATAATCGCTGCCTATATTGAAGGTATAAAGCAGGGGCAAAGATTCCTTAAAGCACTAACAAAAGCGGCGGAGGAGAAGCCGGTGATAATGTTTAAAGGAGGGCGAACTAAAGCGGGAACCAGAGCTGTTGCCTCTCATACCGGGGCTCTCGCTGGTAACGAGGCGATATGGGACACCCTTTGCCGGCAGGCAGGGGTAGTGCGAGTTTACAGTCTAGAAGAAATGGCAGACCTCATTGTGACATTTTTATATCTGAGACCATTAAGGGGACGCAGAGTGGGCATCATTAGCATTGGTGGGGGGGCAGCCGTCCAGCTTACTGATGTATGCACAAGTAATAGCCTTATGGTGCCGCATTTCTCTCCCAAAACTAGACGAAGGCTGGAAAGATTTAATCCCCAAGCAGGGACGAGCCTACACAATCCTGTAGATACGCTCTTTCCGTTCCAATATCTATCTGACCTTTTGGAAACTATTAGAGTCATCGATGCTTCCAAAGAGGTCGATTTACTGCTTATTTACATGACCTTGGCTTATTTTCTTCTGCGTCAAAAATTTGAGGTGGCTGAAGAGGTAATAAAGGCTACTATAAAGGCTAGTAATACCTTTGATATGCCTATTGCCCTTGTGCTACGTACTGGCGGCACCGCCGAGAACTGGAAAATGGCTTTTGAGTTACAGCAGATGTGCTCCAACGCTAGACTTCCAGTGTATCCCTCTAACGAGCGTGCCGCTTACGCCATCGGTAAGTTCATTCGATATCATGAAGTGCGGTGAAATAGAGAGAATGGTTAAGACTAACCTCTGCCAAATTCCTTTTCTAATCGTCCCGAGCTGAGGTGAACCATTGTTGGTCTACCGTGGGGGCAGGTGTGGGGCGAGTTTGTTCTTTCTAATTGTTTTACCAATTCCCTCATTTCCTCTGGATCTATGGTTTGCCCGGCTCTTACGGCACTGTGGCAGGCTAAAGAAATGGCTACCTTTTCCTCTCCTTTAGTCGGGGTAGCCTCGTTCTCAGGAGAATCAAGGGTCTCTTTTAGCATCTCTTCAATCGCCTGTCCAGTGAGCATTGCTGGCACAGCACGCACCAAGTAGGTTCTACCACCAAAGGGTTCGATAGTAAAGCCAAATTGAGCTAGCATCTCTCTTTTAGCTTGCAGAAGTTCCTCTTGTCTCGCACTGAGTTCCACAGTCAGCGGTTCGAGGAGTGCTTGAATTTCTACCGCTCCTTGTGCCTGCTGAGCTAGAATCTTCTCGAAGAGGACTCGCTCATGGGCAGCATGCTGGTCAATGAGATAAAGCCCATCGGGACCCTCAGCAATAATATAGGTATTGGCTAGTTGCCCTAGGACGCGAAGAAAGGGTAACCCTGAAGGGGCAGCCCTTGGAATTAGCGGTAGGGCGGAGCTTGGCTTCTTTATCACTTCAATTGGTGACATAAGGGTTTGTTCCGGAATTGGTGTGGAAGGAGGCAAAGACTTTATTTCAGGTACGGGCATCTGTTCTACCAGTGTGCGGCGCACTACTTCATAAACGGTGTGGAAAATAATTGGCTCTGGAAGGAATCTAACCTCTCTCTTAGTGGGGTGAATATTGACATCAATGTTCTGCGGTGATAGGGAGAGGTTGATTACGGCAATAGGATACCTGCCAGCCATCAGTAGTCCCTCATAGGCTTTCTCCACTGCCCGAGCCAGCAAGAGGCTCTTCACCCAGCGCTGATTGACAAAGAAACTGAGGTAACTGCGGTTGGTGCGGCTGATTGAAGGTGTGCCAATATAGCCGCTGACATGAGGGGCAAGCCCTCCTTTGTTGCTTGCTCCTACTTCTAGCATTGCCTGGGCTACCTCTAAGCCATATACTTCGACCAGGGCATCTCTTAGTTTGCCACTACCCGGGGTTTGTAAAACCCGCCTTCCGTCAATGATTAGGGTGAATCTCACCCCAGGAAAAGCCAGACTATACTGACTAACCAGCTCAGCTATATGGCTATTTTCCGTAGGCAAAGATTTGAGGAACTTCAGCCGAGCTGGTACATTACGGAATAATCCTTGCACTGTAATAGTAGTCCCCTGAGGGCATGCCTTGGTGCCTTTAGTTACTACCTTGCCGCTGTGGAGGCTGAGGTAAGTGCCGGCAGGGGCTTCTTTGCTACGGGTGAGAATCTCTACTCGGGCAACAGCGGCGATGCTGGGCAAGGCTTCTCCCCTAAAGCCGAGGGAGGTGATATTCTCTAGGTCGGCTAAACCGGTAATCTTGCTGGTGGCGTAGCGTTGGAAGGCAAGTTCCACCTCATCGCTGGGGATACCTATTCCGTTATCTGATACTCTGATGAAACTCACCCCACCACCCCTGACCTCAATGTTAATCTGAGAGGCACCAGCATCAAGGGAATTCTCTACTAGTTCTTTGACTACTGAAGCCGGTCTTTCTACTACCTCTCCAGCAGCGATTTTGGAAATAACCTCCGGGGCTAGGGTGTGGATAGACATTACTCTTGGTTACTACTTTGCCCCACTCTCTGGGTTATCCTTGCCCTAGGTGTAGGACGTCTTCTCCTATACCAGAGACCCTTAAAGAAATTTTGATTTAGCAAGTGCAGGTTATCAGCTACCTCTAAGAGGTCCTTCGAGACATTACTGGCAAAGTAGGCTACTTCGACATGCTTACCGATGTTTTTCACTACTTGAAGGGCGTAAGCGAAATCACCATCACCGCTGACTAATATAGCTATATCGTAGAGGTTATTCCAGGCAAAATAAAGTAAGTCAGTCGCCAGCATGATGTCAATGCCCTTTTCCACCGGGATACCCTGTAGAATCTTGGTGGTTCCCAAGCGGACTTCCAGACATGGCGTCTTGCGGAGGATATCGAGGAATTCTTGCTGTTCGCGATAGCTCTCAGGTCGCTGGCTCGGGTCCTGGAGGATATTATAATAATAAGTGCGGAACAATCGTCTTGCTCCATAGAGCTTGCTGGTGAACTGAGCAAAATCGAGGTCAGTGCGCCTACAGTTCTCCCGCAGGGCATGGTAGAGATTACTCCCATCAATAAAGATAGCTACTCTGTTTTCCATATTGAGCTCCCCCTGAGCTAACCTGACTTGATTGAGGTTCTCTATATATCATCAAAACGCATTATACAACTCTCATCCCTCGATTGATATTTGGCTTACTGTTCCTTTGCCTTTGCTACAATTCACATAGCTTATTTTATCGCTTCCAGCGGGGGTGAGGCTTATTCAAGGGATTATGCCAGCTTGGCGCCAGCGTACCATGGCAGGGTTAAGATAATTATCAAAAAATGTTTTCAGGCTTATCACACTGCTAGATGTTCTATAGGCAGAAACGCTCTTTTTTATCTGTTCAGGTATGACTAGGTATATTTGATGTCCTGCCATTTCTCTTAAGTTACCTCCACTCTGCTTCTCATCAATGGTAACCGGAAAGTACTGTGGGCTTTTAAACCCCTCGGTAATGATTTGTCTCCAACCCTCCCTAAGCGTTCTTTTTAGCCGTCACAAGAATACATTCACCCGGACTGGGGTCCGGCTCTAGTCCTCTCATTACGCCTTGCGTGGGAAGACCATATTCGTTCAACAAGTGCTTAGGGAGGGGTAATCTTTCCAATGAGCGAGGTTCCACCTTTATTGCGCCTGAACCATATGTCTTTGCGATAAGATTCAGACTCTTGATGGTTTCTCGATCTTGAAGTACTCGCCACAGTCTTTCGATATATTCTTGGCTTTTTGAACGAGGGTAGACACAGAGAAAACCAGTCAAGGGTACAACGCCTGCAAGGTTTCTGATAAACCTTGCATTTCTTCTGCCCAAGTAAGCAAAGATAATGGGTGGTATTTCTCGATGTTCCACTTTATACCAACGTTTTCTTGATGATATGAGTGGTTTGCTAGGCAAACCTCTCCTTTCTCCTTCCCTCAGATACCTTTGAACTTCAATCGGGAACTCTTCAATCCTACGTCCATCAGGAGCAAATAGCAGCGTAGGTCTCCCTCTTGAATCAAGTCTATTGATTGTTTTGCTGTCAATGTAAGCCCCCTCAACATCCCTAGTTCTTCCTATAGCCAGTCTTAGAAATTCTTGGGGTATCCCTCTCTTACGAGCTTCCTCACGAGTTAGGAAAAAGAAGTCATTTGCCCCTGTAGCGATTCCTCGCATTACGGTCGCAAAATCCAAGAGAGTGTATTCTGAAACTGTAGTGTCATTGGGCTCTCTGGACAGACCCGTCCGTAGTGCCTCATTTAGCCCTCTTTCCAATATCCTCAAAGAGCCCAACCATCTTAGGCGGAACTTCGACTGGACAAATAGACTTAGTTCTCGGTTCCGCGGCTCATAGACTTTCACCCAAATGATTCTTTCTTTGGGTTCTGCGTTCTTGATGAGAAAGACAATAGCATTTGTATCAACATTTGGAAACGGAGTAGCCTCTGGAGCAAATGTAATAACACACTCTAAACAGTAATTTGTGGTAACCCATCGCCAAAGCTTATCTGCGAACACTCCTTCACAAGTATCTGCTGGCATTATGAAAGCTAGTCTCCCGTTTCTTTTGAGTAATAGGAGTGCTTGAATCAGAAAGTAGACGTGTAGACCTGCCCTAGCATCAATAGTCTCTCCCAGACCTTTGAGGCATATCCGTTTAAGCACTTCTTTCATTTTATTCGATAAGCGATGATGTCTTATGTAGGGAGGATTAGCTATAATGGATTTGAAGCGTCTTTTTGGTGGATTTAGAATGAAGTCCTCACGCTCGATCTCGAAAGTGCCTGGTTCAAACAAGCCTTCGTCTATCGCCTGCTGCACTATCTGAGCATCAATATCGGTCCCATAGAATTTTACTCTTGTCTGATTCTGCTGGTTAATGCGTCTCAGAGCCGAATAGAATGCACCTCTACCTACGGCTGGGTCGAAAACCAGATTTGAGTCTTCAATGACGTAGAAAACCATTGCCTCCGCAACCCAGTCAGGTGTCCAGAATTGGCCCTTCTCCCTGAGCTTCTCCCTTTCACTCCATTTGTTGGGGAGGTTCTGATGGAGAATTACCTTGCTCATTGGCTTAGTTCCCTTAGCAAAGCTAACGCCTCTTGGCTAAACTGTAATCGTCCGCCTTTGAATATCACATAAGGCAGAATGTGTCCGTTCTTGTCCTCAATGTATCGTGATTCTAGGGACGGTTCTTCACTGCACATTCCTAACACATAAGCATAGTGATGGTAGAACTTGTATATTACTTTCCTTGTCACGGCTCCCCCTGGAGCTTGGAAAGTCTGCGTTGTTGGTTCAATAAGCCCCTTCTTTATAAGATCGTTTGCCTTGTCCAACGACAGTCCGAAAGCTTGGTCGAAAAACACGTGCCATATATGTATTTTGATACCATGTTTATCTTGCCATCTGACCAGAGGTTTTCTATCCTCTTCCTTCAATATGACAGTTGGCACGACTGCTGTTTTCTTGAGTCCTAACTGCCCTTCTAGTCTTGATTGAGGGCTGAGCGGTGTATCGTAGTCAGGCATTACTTTTGATTTCCAAAGGCTATTCTCGCATTCAACAGCAAGTATAGAGCGCGAAAGCAGCCCTTCTAGGTCTTTTTCTCGGGTAAAGGGCAGTTCTTCCTTACCCCCAAGGCTGTTGATTAACTTTTCGATTTTGGGTCTACTACTCTCGTGAAAAATAAGTAAGTCTGGCCTTTTGATGTCTGCAAGCCCTGCTTTTTCTAATCTCTCAAAGTAAAGTTCAAAGGCTTTAACATCATCATCTGGAGCAGTGCCACTGGGTCCATATTCAATAGCGAAGAATTCCTTTGTGTCATTTACTGCTTCTATTAACCTGTGCTCGCTCCAAACTCCCTGCGACCACCTCATTAGGAAATCGCTACCCCTAAGTCTTCGTGGGTTCAACCAAAACTCTGCCCAAGGAACATAGGTAATTCCCCGTAGCTCAAATTGAATATCTTCTTCTGATATACTTAGAACATTCTCAAAAGCCTGCATACGATGCCCTTCCTTGGAATTGCATCTAGCCATTAGTGTAACAGAATGTTGAGAGTTCTTCTCTCACTTTCAATCCTCTTAAGCTAGTCTCTTTATCTTACCCCTCATTTTACACGGTTTCGTGTATTTCGTCAATACCTTTTACTAAAAACGCGGGATTCTATTCCCAATTCTAATTTTTAATTCTATATCTCCTTCGCCTTCTGCTGCAATTCGTAGAGCTTGTTTATCGCTTCCAGCGGGGTGAGGGAGTCTAGGTCGAGCTTGAGGAGTTCATCTAATACCGCCGGTCTCTGTCCGAAAAAGGGAAGCTGTTGCGGGGGTGCCTGCGGTAACTGACCACGACGGCTTCTCTGAGTCTTGGGCGGCTTGCCATGGCGATTGCTTTCCAGCTCGCCTAATACCTCTTGGGCACGGTGCAGCACGGATTTGGGTAAGCCCGCTAGCTGAGCGACATAGATGCCATAGCTTTTATCAGCACCTCCGGGGATAACTTTGCGCAAGAAGACCACCTTTCCCCTTTCCTCTGTTACGGCAAGATTGAAGTTCTTCACTCGAGGCAAAAAGCTGGCTAACTCCACTAACTCATGGTAGTGGGTAGCAAAGAGGGTCTTTGTCCCTAGTTTAGGGTGGCTGTGAATGTACTCGGCAACAGCATGAGCGATGGAAAGCCCGTCATAGGTGCTGGTGCCCCGCCCAATCTCATCGAGAATAATCAGGGAACGGGGTGTAGCGTTGTGGAGGATATTGGCTGTCTCTATCATCTCCACCATGAAAGTAGACTGACCAGCAGCTATGTCCTCCTGAGCTCCGATGCGGGTGAAGATACGGTCCACCAGTCCGATAGCAGCCGATTCAGCGGGCACGAAGCTACCAATCTGAGCGAGGAGCACAACAAGTGCCACTTGACGGAGATAGGTGGACTTACCGGACATATTGGGGCCGGTGAGAATAATGAGCTGGCAGTCCTTGTTAGACAAATAGGTATCATTGGGGATAAAACTTTCCCCAATGAGGCTTCGCTCTACCACCGGATGACGTCCTCCGTTGATAGCAATGATATCGCTGTTAGTTAAGTTGGGGCGAGCATAGTTATACCGCACTGCCACCTCAGCAAGGCTGGCGAAAACATCAAGATGCGCCAGGGTATCAGCTATGCTCAGGATATGCTCCCCCCAGCTACCCACCTGCTGACATACCTGGCGAAAGATGGCTGATTCTAGCTCGGATATTCTGTCCTGGGCATTGAGAATAAGTGACTCGTATTCTTTTAGCTCAAGGGTGAAGAAGCGCTCTGCTTCTGCCAGTGTCTGCTTGCGAATATAATCGGCAGGAACGGAGGCGAGGTTGGGCTTGCTCACTTCGATATAGTAGCCAAAGACTTTATTATAACCTACCTTAAGGGACTTAATACCGGTTCGGGCTCTCTCCTGCCGTTCCAGGTTTGCTAAGTACTGCTTGGCATTTTTCGATGCGGAGCGGAGCTGATCTAATTCTGGTGAGAAGCCTGGTTTGATTACCCCACCCTCATCTAAACTAGCTGGCGGTTCATCAGCAATGGCTTGAGAGATTAAGGTGATAACCTCATCACAGGGTTCAAGCCTGGCGGCTAGCTGACTAAGGGCGCTGTTCTCGGTAAGGGTAGCCTTTATCTGCGGAATTACCTCTAAACTGCGTCGTAGCGTCACCAATTCTTTGGGAGTGCCCTGACCACTCCTTACCCGATTGACTAAACGCTCTAAGTCGGCTATCTGACGGAGCCGGGCAATAGTTTTACTACGAGTGATGGTATCGGAATAAAATCCCTCGATAGCATCCTGTCGCTCCATTAGCTGGGCTAAATCCAGAAGGGGCTGTCCGAGCCATCTTTTAATCAGCCTTCCTCCCATGGGTATTTGGGTCAAGTCGATGACTGAGACAAGTGAGCCAGCAGTGGTCACTGAGCGACTACCTTGGAAAATTTCCAGATTACGCGTTGTCTGGGCATCCAGAGTCATATATGATTCAGTGGAATAAGTCGTCAATCGGGTTAGCATATGGAGAGCGCTCTTCTGGTTTTCCTGAAGATAGTGGAGGATTACCCCGGTAGCTCTTATGGCTAGGGGGAGATGAGCACAGCCATAGCCCTCCAGAGTGGCGGCACCAAAATGCTCCAGCAAGCTCTGCCTGGCTGTTTCCAGGTCAAACCAGTAGTCATCAACCGGGGTCACTGTAGCAGTAAGTGTTAGCTCGGGGAAATTGAGATTACGGGGGGCAAGAACTTCAGAGGGTTGTAGTCGCTCCAGCTCGGGGAGAAGGCGGTGGACATGAAACTGGGTAGTAGCGAATTCACTGGTGGTGATATCAACATAAGCTATTCCCGCTTCGTCATTATCGGTAATGACACTAACCAGATAGTTATTCGCTTTTCCTTCAAGGAGGCTGGGCTCAATTATAGTCCCCGGGGTTACTACACGCACTACATCCCTTTCCACCAGTCCCTTACCGGGAGGGCTTAATTGCTCGCAGATAGCTACTTTATATCCCTTGTTGATAAGCCGAGCCAGATAATTATTAAGGGCGTGGTAAGGGACGCCTGCCATAGGCACACGCTGTCCCTTACCCATCTCCCTTGAAGTAAGGGTGATCTCCAGCTCCCGGGAGACAAGTTTGGCATCCTCATCGAAAGTTTCGTAGAAGTCTCCCAGACGAAAGAGGACGATGGCTTCAGGATATCGTTGCTTTATCCGGAGATATTGCCGTCGGATAGGAGTCAACTTTACTCCTTCAATTAGGCAGTTCGCTTTTCTATAGTCTACACCGATAAGGGGGGAAAATCGAGAGATGGCAATTTAATGTCTTATAAATTCCTCTCCCTTGAAGGGAGAGGAAAGGTGAGGGTGAAGTTCCTCTCTAACTCCCTCTTGCTGGAGGAGGGAGAAGGTCAGGAATTCTGCGATCAACTGTAATTTCTAGTCCTCTCAAATACTCATCCATAGAGGCGGCAGCTCTCTTACCTGCCCCCATAGCGCTGATTACCGTAGCAGCCCCGGTAACTACGTCGCCCCCAGCCCAGACCTTATCCTTGGTTGTTTTGCCTGTTTCCTCGTCAGCTGCGACAGTGCCTCGTCTGGTAGTCTCTAATCCTTTGGTGGTGGTGGGAACAAGAGGGTTGGGTGTTGTCCCTAAGGCAATAACAACGGTGTCAACCCCCATGATGAACTCACTGCCTGGCTTGACGATGGGGCGGCGCCGACCACTGGCATCGGGCTCACCCAGCTCCATTTGGACACACCCCATAGCCGCCACACAACCCCGACCATCTCCGA
>CAZUZX010000006.1:0-11698 GCA_964624525.1 uncultured Dehalococcoidia bacterium
TCATATTAGATTTGCTCCTGACAATAGCACCAAGATACTGATTAGTCAATAGCTTCTCCAACAATTCATCTTTTTGTGTCATGGGGTATTCCTTGTATGACCCAGAAATGAATTTATAAAAATCGGTTGATTTGCAGCTTGGGAGCGCACTAAACTTAACTAAAGTGGCTATGTTATAATAGAGGACCAATCTAAGCTGCGCGAATTGGAGAGATATGGAGTTAGAATAATGGACAAGGTGAATTACAAAATTGCCAGGACCTTGCGCTGCAAGAACGCTAATATCCCCGGCACCTTGGGTAGGTTGACCACAGCCATTGGTAAATGCAGGGCAGATGTTGGAAATATAACAACGGTGCATTTCGGTTCTCATTACACGGTAAGGGACATTGAGGTGCTTGTCGAGAACGAGGAGCATCTTGCCCAGCTAATAAATGAAGTGTTGAAAGTTCGAGAGGTCTCACTTCTCCAGGTCAGAGACGCGGTGCTCGAGCTTCACAAAAACGGCAAAATCAGGATGATCAGCACTGTTCCTATCAGCTCATTGGACGTTCTCAGAAAGGTGTATACCCCGGGGGTGGCTGAGGTGTGTAACTTAATTAAGGATCAGCCAGGTTTAAAGGATACCTATACCAGCATTCCTTATTGTGTGGCTATCATTACTGATGGGACTGCTGTCCTTGGATTGGGGGATATCGGTCCCGTGGCAGGAATGCCGGTTATGGAGGGAAAGGCAGCTCTGCTTGAACAGTTTGTGGGAGTCAGCGGAATACCTATTTTACTGAATACTACCGACCTAGACGAAATCGTGGAAACGGTGAAACATATTGCACCTACATTTGGGGGCATTCAGCTAGAGGACATAGCATCACCACGATGTTTCATGATTCTAGACAGGCTTGAGAAGGAACTGAATATTCCTGCTATGCAGGATGACCAACAAGGGACTGCTGTAGTGGTCCTGGCAGCTTTGATCAATGCCTGCAAACTTACCAATGTCACACTCCAGGAGGCAAAGGTTGGACTTATTGGTCTGGGTGCTGCTGGACTTTCTATTGGAAAGTTTATCTTACAATACACAGGTAGACCTGCGCTAGGTACGGCGAGGACTGAGGCTAGCATAAGACGGCATGTCGAGCGTGGAGGTATTCCATCCAGTTTTGATGAAATCATGCGAACGGCTGATGTTGTTATTGCCACCAGTACGGTAAAGGGACTTATAGAACCAAGGATGGTGAGAAAGGGGCAGATCATTTTTGCGTTAACGAACCCCGATCCGGAAATCATGCCAGAGCTTGCTGTGGCATCGGGTGCTGCTCTAGCTACTGACGGCAGGACGGTTAACAACTTACTTGGTTATCCTGGAATCTGGCGGGGAGCATTGGATGCAAGAGCCACTAGGTTTACCTATGAGATGTATAGGGCCGCTGCCTTGGCTATTGCTGAGGTTGCAACTGAAGAGGAACTTGTCCCCAGTCCCATTGACCCTAAGGTGCCCTTAGTGGTAACTCATAGGGTAGCCAGGGCTGCCATCGAGTCGGGTGTGGCTCAGCGACAACTGGATGACGACTATTTTGAAAGCACCGATATAAAATTGCCACTTTGGGTATAAAGCCCGCTGCACGAAATGGCTATTTGCTGAATCGTCTGGTTAGAATTCAATTTGGCCCCCTTTTAAGTTACGCACCAGAGTTGAAAACTCATTCGTTGACATTGTGTGATAGAAATGCCGAAAGCAAATATGAACGGGATCAATATCTATTATGAAGTCCATGGGCAAGGAGCCCCCCCTGGTTTTGATAGCAGGTCTTGGGTCACCTCATGGGGCGTGGTTTTTCAAATCCCTACCTTCAAGACTTCCCTTTCTCTTGGGTGTGTCTGATTCAAAATTTCACCCTGCTGTAAAAGAACCTTTTCGCCACTTCTGCTGCGGCAATGTAGAGCACCACGATTATCCCAATTACAGCAAGGAACCAAATTGGCAGTGGACTAAAGCCAAAGACTTCGCCAAGTGGGGTGAAGGGGAAAATGAATATAACCCCAGCAACCAGCAGGGTCGCCATCAGCCCCACAAAGGATGAAAATTGATGTGTTAGATGCCGTTCGTGGTGAGCCCTTCGGCTTCGCTCAGGACAGGCTTGTCGAACCATGAACGACCCTTCGACAAGCTCTCCGAACGGAGTATCGGAGTCCGCAAGGCGGACAGGGCGAACGGAAGAAAACCTATTTTCGTAACAATGACAAAAGGAGTTGCTCAATACTCTCAGGTTAGTTTACGATCAAAAACGGCTTAACTTCTTTACCGCGTTGCCCTGGGCATCGTAAATAATCACTTCTAAAGGCATTTGCCCTGGCAAGCTATGAGTAGCGCAGCCCCAGCAAGGGTCGTAAGGGCGCCATGCCATCTCAATACGGTTAAGTAGCCCTTCGGTTATTTCCTTGCCCGGTTTTATTAAAGCCTGAGCTGCTTTCTTAATAGACATATTAATGGCTGCGGCGTTATTTACTGTAGCCACAATTAAATTCGCCTTCTTAATTACCCCCTTCTCATCAGTGATATAGTGATGAGTCAAAGTCCCCCGGGGGGCTTCCACAATGCCGACGCCTTCATCGGGGATAGCCGTGGGGATGGTGCGGAAGTTAGGGTTAGTTATTTCTGGGTCCTGACTCAGTTCAAGAAGTCTTTCCGCAGCGTAGAGAAGCTCAACGAGGCGAGCCCAGTGAGTGGCTAAGGTCTGGTGGACAGGTTTGCCACCTAATGTGGCGTAGAATTTTTCATAAGCTTCCTGAGCTAAGGGAGTTGCCATGCCATCAGCAGCATTGAGCCGGGAAAGAGGAGTGGCTCGAAAAACGCCACTGTCCTTACCATCAACGAATCCCTTCCAACCAACCTTCTTGAGAAAGGGTATTTTGACATAGGTCCACGGCTCCACGTGTTCAGCCACATGGTCAAGATATTCCCGAGGAGAGTATTTGGCAAACTCTTTGCCCTCAGGGTCAACAACCCGAACTTTGCCATCATAGAAATTGACCTTATTTTTGTCATCAACTAAACCCATATAATATGTGCGATGGGTGTAGGCGTCGCTGAGAACCATATCCACATACTCTTTGTTCTTGAGAACGATGTCATCAAAAACTTTCAGTGACAGCTTGGCAAATTCCACCGAATCCTTGGCTATTTGTTCCACTTCTTTTCTTTCTTCTTCATTCAGTCCCTTACTGACACCGCCAGGCAAGCCAAAGACGGGATGCACCGCTCTACCGCCAAGCATGTGGATAATGTGGTGGTTTTGCATGCGAGTCTTAATTACCGCACCAGCTAATTCTAAGCCCACTTTGGCAATGACTCCTAAAATATTGCGCTCGGCTACCGGAGCTTCCGGACCCATGACGAAATCGGGACCACCCAGAATATAGAAATGGGTAGTATGGTCAGTTACATAAAAAGAACTATAGAATAGCTCGCGCAACTTCTTGGCGACACTAGGAGGCTCAACATGAAACAGGTCATCCAGCGTTTTGGTTGCTGCTATGTGGTGAGCTTCAGGGCAGACACCACAGATTCTCTGGGTTATCTGGGGCATGTCCTCAGCCAGCCGCCCCTCACAAAACTTCTCAAAGCCTCTCAGTTCCGGAACTTGGAAGTAGCTATTTGCCACTTCCCCCCCGTCGTTAAGGAAGATTTCTATTTTGCCATGACCCTCCAGTCGGGTGATGGGGTCTATAGTTATCTTTTTCATTTTATTCTTGCCCTCCTTAGCAGCGAATCAGGCAGACTGTAGCGATAAAAAGTACCCACTGGATCAGGGATATCCTCAATCATCTTCTGGATTTCTTCCGGGTCGTTAGAGTCCATAACTGAAGCTACAGCGCTAAGGAAATGAGCCCCCTGGTCAGTAACTCCCTCTACCGGTCCGTAGCAGCCAGTGCAGGGCATATTCGCCTGGGGGCAGGGGGCACCACAACCACCCCGGGTAGCTACTCCAGCACAAAGAAGTCCCTGCTCCAGAAGACATATTTCTGATTCGGGAATAATCTGAAAAGTTCGGTAAAACTTTTTGACCTTTTTCACATCCTTCTTCCGAGGGCAATCATCACAGACCGCTTTGGCATTATGGGTAATTACTGTTCCCTTAGGCGGCAACTTGCCTTCGATCAGGGCTTCCAAAGCCAGCCATGTAGTTCTTTCCTCTGGGGGGCAACCTGGAATGGTATAGTCTACATCTAACGTCTGGGATAGACTCTTAACAGTATCATAGAACTCCGGGATGTGAAGTTCCCCCTCGGGCACCTGATACTTTGTCTGGGGAAGGATTTTATCTTTGTTATCTGTTGATGGCGTTTCCAGGTAGACTCGTTCAAAAATCATCTGCCGGTTGAACAAGTTTCCCAGCCCGGGGATGCCACCCTCGTGAGCGCAAGCGCCGTAGGCAATCATTACTTTGGATTTGTCGCGGAGCATCTTGGCCAAATGTTCCTGTTCTGAATTTCTAATACCGCCGTTGAACAGACAGACATCTATACTCTTACTGGGCATAGTTTCGACATCTTTATACTTAACGTCAATGGCTACTGGCCAGAAAACGATATCAGCCACTTCAACTAATTTGAGAAGTTTGTCGCCGATTAGGAGTTGCGCAATTTCACAACCCCCGCAACTTGCTGCCCAGTAAAGAGCCAATTTTAGTTTAGCCATGGTTACCCCCTCTTTTCTTCAAGCCACCGGGCGAAGCGGTCCCAGGGCTCTCACCTTTTCGGTTATTTCATTGACAATAGATACGAAGCGGTCACCTTCCGAGGCTGATACCCAATCAAGGCGCAACCTATCATCCTCAATACCCATTTGAGCGAGCATTTTCTTCAGTAACGGCATGCGCCTTATTGTTTTGTAATTTCCTTCGGCATAATGGCAATCTCCAGGATGACAGCCCAGAACTAACACACCATCAGCCCCGAGTTGAAAAGCCTTAAGGATAAAAGTTGGCTCTATCCGACCACTACACATAACACGAATTGTCCTCACATTAGGAGCACACTTCATCCTTGCCGTCCCAGCAAGGTCAGCCCCCCGATACGAGCACCAGTTACACAGAAAGCCAATAATTTTAGGTTCAAAGCTCATCTTTGCCTCCTACAAATAAGGTGACAATAATTTCCCCGGTGACACAATGTTCTTATTCAGACCTAAAGCCTTTGGCTTAAGCTCCAGAGCCACCCCAATAAGTTGAGTAATAGCTAAAACCGGCAAATTAAAATTAGCTTTGAATCGGCTTTTCACCCGGCTTTGGTAAGCATCAAGGTTAGTGAAACACAAGGGACAGGTAGTAGTTACTACACATTGAGCTCCATTATCAGCCGCGTTGGCAAGAAGCTTATAGATCAATTCCAAGGCAACATCTTCCTGGGAGATGACTAAAGCACCACCGCAGCAGCGAGCCTTTAAGGGATAAGGAACTGCCTCAGCACCCAGAGATAAAGTCAAAAGGTCAAGCCACTGAGGAGACTCAGCATCATCAAATCCGTATTTAGGGCGGGTTTGCTGACAGCCATAATAACAGGCAACTTTAAGCCCAGTAAGCTTCTTCTTAACTTTAGCTGCAATAGCTTCCGTGCCAATATCATTAAATAAAACTTCAACCAGATGTCTTACTCGACCATTACCCTCATATTTGAGATTGGCTGCCGCCAATGCTTCAGCTATCTTGCCTCTTACTTTAGCATTTTCCCTGAACGTGGTCTGAGCTTTCTTTAAAGTAAGATAACAGGAACTACAGGGGGCGACTAAATCAAGACCTGTCTTTTCCGCTAAAGCTAGATTGCGGGTAGCTACAGCAATGGCTTCAATTTCATCAATGCCGCCATAAGGAGTCGAGCCACAGCAAGTCCAGTTGTCAAGCTCAATTAATTCCATATCTAACGCCTTAGTTATAGCTTCTGTTGACAGTGCTATTGGCAACGCCGTAGCTTCTAAGGAACAGCCAGGATAATAGGCATAGTATTTCATTCTAGCCCCCCATCGCCTTAACTTTGTCCAAGATGGCTTTAATTTCCTCTCTGCCTTTTACCTTCTTAGCCCACAAAGGCAAGCGACCATGAAGGAGAAGTCCTAGAGCTACCCAAGTATTTTTTAACGCCGCTAAAGGATTAGTCTTGAGGTAATAACCAAGCATGAAACCAAGCTCGTAAAGCCTTCCATTAGCCTTTAGGGAATTGACGAAACTCCGATACATAATTGGCGTCCGCGTTGGTGGCTTAAAGCCCTTGTCTAGCGCTAAGCATTCTAGAGAATGCATAATACTAGCTGGTTCGATATTTCGGGGACAGCGCACCGTACACAGGTAGCAAGAAACACAATACCATATTGAATTACTCGATAGCACTTCCCTCTCCATACCCGCTCGCACCATGGAGATTATTTGCCGGGGTGGATATTGCCATCTGGCAGCGGTAGTGCATGAGCCACTGCAAACCCCGCATTGAATGCATTCATTAATCTTTGCCGCTCCGGGTAAACTAGCGACCTCGTCTAGAAAAGTTCGTGGTCTAGCTATTTCCATAGTATCCTCCCTTTTACTACCCAAAAATCTTCGATTTTTGGAATCCACTTCTCCAGATTAAACTAGAATGCCTTCAAGCTCAGCCATAATCTCTTCGGTAGTGAAGTGCTGGTGACTAATGACGCTACTAGGACAGGAAGCAACGCAGGTACCACAGCCTTTGCACAGAGCCTCATTAATTCGTGATACCTTCTTGTCCTCAATGAAGGAGATAGCATTATAGGGGCACAGCAGGTTACATATTCGGCAACCAGAGCATTTCTCCTCATCAATCACAGCTATAGCGGCTTCAATTTCCACCTTACCTTTACTAATGAAAGCTAGAACTCGAGCCGCAGCCGCTGATGCTTGAGCTACTGTATCTGGTATATCTTTAGGACCCTGGCAGCAGCCAACAACAAAAACGCCATCGGTCATCGTTGCCACTGGGTCAAGCTTGGGGTGCCTTTCGATAAAGAAACCTTCTTTACCACAACTGATGTTAAACATCCGACCAACCTGTAAAGCGTCCTTCTGCGCTTCCAGAGCACAACTCAAAATGACCATATCCACCGGGAGACGGCGCTGTTTGCCCACCAGAGTATCCTCAAACTGGACAATCAATTTACCCTTTTCTGCCGGGGTTTCGGCGATATTCGTTACCTCACCGGGACGACCACGGAAGAAAGTAGTGCCTTCGCGGAGAACGCGGTTATAGAACTCCTCAAAGCCTTTGCCTGGACTTCTTATGTCAATATAAAACTCGTAAACCTGACAACCATGAATGTGTTCCTTTACTAAATGAGCGAATTTCATAGAATACATACAACATACTCTAGAGCAGTATTCATGGTAATTTTCATCACGACTGCCAACGCAATGTATTATAGCTACACTCTCTGGTTCCCGACCGTCTTTGAGCAGTACTTTGCCGCCAGTGGGTCCAGCGGCATTGACCACCCTCTCAAACTCAAGGCTAGTGATAACATTGTCCAGACGACCATAGCCATATTGCTTAAGAGGTGTCGGGTCAAATAGACTATAACCGGTAGCAACAATGATATTACCCACTTCTAGCTCTACTATTTCCTCTTTCATCTCGTGATGAATTGCTTTACGCTCACAGACCTTAATACACTCCAAGCATTCGGAGCATACGGCACAATAAAGACACTGACTGGCTTCTGCCATAGCTGTTTTTTCGTCCAACCCCAAGTCGGCTGTCTTGGAGAGGGAACCTTTCTTTTCCTCTTTGGTTATTTCTCTGCCTTCCCTCAAGTCAACTCGGCGCAGGTAACGGTCAATAGAGACTGCGGCTCTTTTACCATCAGCAATAGCACCAACAACTTCAGCTCGACCCGAGACCATACCACCGGCAGCAAAAATACCCTTAATACTAGTTTCTAGGGTCACTGGATCAACTACTACCCTACCTTGACTGGAAAGAGCCAATTCCTTAGGTAATAATTGTCTATCTACATCCCGACCATAAGCCAGCAAAATAACTTTATACCCTTGGTCAAAAAGTTGTTTAATATTGGTTACTTTTGTATTTAGCTGAAATTCAACCCCAAGCTCCTGTATACAGCCAATTTCACCATCCACTACTGCTTTCGGCAGACGCTCTTCAGCAAATCCCAGCAGTAACCCACCGGGCCTAGCTTGAGCTTCATAAACAGTTACCGCATAACCTTGCCTTACTAGGTCATAGGCACAAGACAAACCGGCAGGACCAGAGCCAATAATAGCTACTTTATCCTCTTTTGTTCTTTTCACCGGTAGCACTCTTTCCCTACCCACTTTAAGCTCATAATCAGCGATAAACTTCTTCAAAGCTCTGATAGCTAATGGCTCACCCGAATCCCCCAGCTTGCAAGAGCGCTCACAAGGCCGGGGACAAAATCGCGCCACAACACCAGGGAAAGCAGTAGCTCGCCGAACAAGTTCTGCGGCCTCCTTAAATTTTCCTTGGGAAACAAGTGCTACATAACCACAGGGATTAACTCCAATAGGACAGGCAACTCGACAGGGAGGATAACCTTGTTTATCAATAACAAAGGCAGCCGGGACAGCTTGGGGGAAGAGACGATAGATAGCTTTCCTTTTGCTTAAGCCTAAATCAAACTCCGAAGGCACCTCCACTGGGCAGACATTGACACATTCACCACAACCGGTACACTCAGCTACATCCACATATCTCGGTTTCTTTCTTACTTTTACCTTGAAATTACCCACAAAACCCGAAACCTCAGCAACCTCGCTGTAACTCATAAGTTCAATATAAGAATGGGAGCCAACTGAGGTCATCTTTGGCGTCAGGATACAGGCGGAGCAGTCCAAGGTGGGGAAGGTCTTATCTAGCTGAATCATATGACCGCCAATGCTCGGCTCCTTTTCTACCACATATACTTTATGCTCAGAATCAGCGATTTCTAAAGCTGCCTGAATGCCAGCAATACCACCACCGACAATTAAGGTATTCGGATTAACCGGAACCTCCTTCGTCTCCAGAGGCTCGTGATAATAAACACGCCTCACCGCAGCACTGACTAAGGCTTTAGCTTTGTCCGTAGCCCGGTTATTGTCTTCAGTTACCCAGGAGCAATGCTCGCGAATATTAGCCATCTCGAAGAGATAGGGATTGAGCCCGGCTTCGCGACAAACACGGCGGAAGGTTGGTTCATGCATCTGTGGTGAACAGGAAGCTACTACTACTCGATTAAGCCCCAGTTCCTTAATATCCTTTTCTATTAACTCCTGACCAGGGTCAGAGCACATAAACCGATAGTCGCGAGCTATAACCACTGAATTTAAAGTACGGGCAAACTCTACTACCTTGCCCACATCCACTGTACCCGCAATATTACTGCCACAGTGGCACACATAAACACCAATCCTTCTTTCCATCCTAGCCTCCGCTAACAAAAATAAAAGGACAACTTAAGTTCGAAACAGGAACCAGTTGTCCTTTCTGTCTTTCTTCTCTGGCATTACAAGTACCGAATAATAAGATAAAGGTGTTGTATAATAACATATTTTACCTGGGATGGCAACAAGTTGTACTCGCTCTCATTGGAGAAGATAAAGAGGAATTAAAAGGCACAGCATGCCTTTTAATTCGTTGAGCAGAAGGACGTCCTCTCCTAAAATGAACATAACTTAGCCCTATAACTCCAACTCGAGCATTCCGAGACACAATCTTGTCAGCTATAGTCGTCCTTCTCTTCCTTTAGTGAGGCAAAAGCCTCGCCTCTCTGAATTCCCCTCCAAGAGAAAATAAACTTGCTTCCCTTTGCTTCCAGCCTTCTGTAAAGCTAGCAGGAACAGAAATAGCATCGCTGCCCCAACTTCATCAGCTAGCAGATCCCACAGGGAGAAATGCCTAGTAGTAGTCATGTATTTCTGGCTAAATTCCATGCCCAGTCCAAAGAGGAGACACCAACCAACAATTATCCCAAAGGCAGTAGCGAAATTGCAGCGCCGCGTGTGCTGCAGAGCCATAAAGAGAAGGAAGGCTAAAAAGAGGTAAGCTACACCATGGTTTATATAGTCAGGCATCAAGGTGCCTACTCGGGGTACCTCCTCCTTAGACAGAACGGAAAGGCGGAAAATAGCCCACATCCAACCCACCGCAGCAAGCCAACAAAGGGAAATAATCCCTTTCCTCACCTTAACCCAGCTGGCTGATAGGAGGGGACAAGCTCTTTGAGCTTCTTCCTTATCTCCCGATTATCTCTGCTCAATGCCAGCCCCTCCAATTCTGCTATCCCCTGAGTTAGCTTCTCCTTGTCCACCTCCTCTAACCTGGCGTGGAAGATCTTCTCATGCTGGGTGGCAGTTATTCCCTCCATCTCAGTAAGAGTTTCCTCAAAGAGCTTCTCACCCGGTCTTAAACCGATAAAGCTAATCTCAATATCCTCACCCTCCTTCAATCCAGAGAGCTTGATCATATCCTTGGCTAAGTCAAGAATCTTCACCGGCTTCCCCATATCAAGGATAAATATTTCCCCCCCATTGCCCAAGGCAGCCGCCTGAATAATTAGCCGGGCTGCCTCACCCACAGTCATAAAATATCGCACTATCTCCGGGTGAGTCACTGTGAGGGGTCCGCCTTGAGCAATCTGCTTCTTGAATAAGGGGATCACGCTTCCTTTACTTCCCAGGACATTGCCAAATCTCACCACTACAAATTTAGTCTGGCTTTCCCCGCTTTTGCATTGTATCATCATCTCTGCCACCCTCTTGGTAGCACCCATAACACTAGTGGGGTTAACTGCTTTATCAGTGGAGACAAAGACAAACTTCTTTACCCCATGCTGCTCAGCAGCCTCTATCCACACCTTTGTGCCCAGGATATTATTGAGCACCGCCTCATCAGGGTTTTTCTCCATCAAGGGAACATGCTTATGAGCAGCGGCATGGAAGATGATATCGGGCCAATAAAGCCGCATCATTGTGTCGGCTTTATGATTGCTCCTTAGGGCACCGATGACAGACTCCATTTTTAGAGTCGGGAATTGCTGGCGCATCTCCAGCTCTACTTCGTAGAGGCTATTCTCACAAAAATCAAAAAGGATAAGCAAGGCTGGCTCGAAGCTGGCTATCTGGCGACATAGCTCCGAGCCGATTGAACCTGCGGCACCAGTGACCAGAATCCTGCTCCCCTTCAAATATGAGACTCCCTGCGTTAAATCAGGTTGATAGGGATCCCTCCCCAGAAGATCCTCTACCTCAACCTCCCGTATTCGACTAACAGTTACCTTCCCATCGATGAGTTCGTGCATTGCAGGAAGGGTTCTGAACTTGACCTGGCTTTGCTGGCATTGGGCTACAATGCGGCGCATGGACTCGCCTGAAGCAGAGGGAATGGCAATGAGTATTTCATTTATGTTATGCCGACTCACTATCTGAGGGATATCCTGGGTTGTTCCCAGCACTGGTACCCCATGCAGCGTTTGACCCACCTTTCTTAAGTCATCGTCAGCATATCCTACCAGGTGATGGCCAAGGGAAGAACCATTATTCATCTCTCTGGTGATTATCTCAGCAGCATCCCCAGCGCCGACTATCAAAAGCCTTTTCCTTACTTCCTGGCTTAATGGCAATGCTTGCTTCGCCTGATACTCCCGCCAGCATCTGATAAACAAGCGCTCCCCACC
>CAZUZX010000006.1:11798-23792 GCA_964624525.1 uncultured Dehalococcoidia bacterium
ATGCTTGCTTCGCCTGATACTCCCGCCAGCATCTGATAAACAAGCGCTCCCCACCTACAAAAGCCATGACCACCAACCAGTCCACTGGCAACAGAGTTTCAGGGAAAGTGAAGCCACTCGATATAATTGCGATGCCTCCCAGCACAATCGAGCCAGTAGATACTGCCACTGTTAGGTAAAGAACCTCTCTAACCCCCATATAGTACCAAACCCAGCTATAAAGCCCGAACAACCAGAACAGAGCTATCCGCACAAATATAGCCAAGGGGACTACCCACCAAAACTCAGCCAGGTTTCGGGCTGCTGTTTCACCAGGGAAGCGAATTAGAAAGGCACTGATAGTAGCGGCAGCTATTATCAGTGCCTCTATCCCACAAAGGGCATGCATCCGCGGGTCACGAACCCTTATCTTCATAAGAGCTGCGTTAGACTATCTACCACCTGTTCCACGTCCTCCCTCTTAAGGTTGCTGTAAAAGGGGAGGGCAATAGTTCTTGAGGCAACATATTCAGTGACCGGGAAATCCCCCTCTTTATAACCAAACATCTCCTTATAAAATCTCTGCAGGTGAATAGGGGAGAAATAATCGCGGCAGCCTATCCCCCTTTGACTTAGACCACTGAGAATCCTATCCCTATCCTCCCTGCGGTATTGCTCAGAAAGCAGAAGGACGTAGACAAACCAGCTTCTCTTAACCCCTAATGAAGAATAAGGCACTCTCACCCCTGCAATTTCCTTTAGCAACTCATTATACCACTGAGCTACCCTTTCCCTCTTTGCCAGAATTTCAGCAATCCTTTCCAGCTGGGCAATCCCCAGGGCGCAGTTTATGTCGCTTATACGGTAATTATACCCTAATCTCTGATGCTCCAGCCACTCGCTCCTCTCCTCCCTTCCCTGATTCCTCATGCTTCGGCACAACCAGGCTATCTCCTCATCATCGGTGACAATAATTCCTCCTTCTCCTGTGGTCATCTGTTTATTGGGATAAAAGCTAAAAACAGCCACATCGCCAAAAGTCCCGGCTTTCCTCCTTTTATACTCTGCCCCCAAAGCCTCGCAGCTATCCTCTATCAGCTTGAGGTTATATTTTCGCCCTATCTCTTCCAGCCTTCCCCAATCTGCCGGGTAACCGAAAACATCCACTGCTAAGATGGCTTTAGTCTGCGGAGTTATTTTCCGCTCAATCAGACTGACATCTATGTTAAAGGTCAGAGGGTCAATATCAACAAACACTGGCTTTGCCCGCTCAAACAGCAGGCAATTAGCTGAGGCAATGAAGCTAAAAGGGGAGGTGATAACCTCATCACCTCCCCCTATATCGAAAGCTCGAACAATAAGGTGTAAGGCACTGGTGCCGCTATTCACTGCTATAGCATATTTTCTCCCCACAAACTGAGCCATATTTTGCTCAAACTCTACCAGCTTAGGACCAAGGCTCAAATCGGGGCTCCTTAACACCTCAGTGACATACTTTATCTCCAATTCAGTGATATCTGGGTTGGAAAGGGGAATTTGCATTTTAGAGATTCTTTATTTCCACTCTGAACTCTGACCCCCAATTTATCACCACGCAATATCTTTAGAACAGGCAAACATATCCGCCTACAAATTGCATCCAAGTATATGATACACTAGGTTGCAAAACTAAACAATATGCATATCTGTCACCACCAAGCTGTAATCAGGCAGCTGACTACCTGGCAGCCGTTTGGCTACATTATGAAGCCCCGCAGCCATTACCCCAGAGCCCTTATTAACGCTTCCGCTAAGTCGAAGGTCTTGACCCGCCTGGCTTTGATATCCTCGCTTGCCTCCTTCTCTGCCTCCTGCCACCTCTTAGTCTAGAACTAAGTCTGGCTCTTATCTACCAGCTTCTTGCGTATAAGCACTGTCTTCCTAACTTTACTAAGTCAACTGCACTTTTGAGACAAAAGTCGCATACAAGGGTTCTCTAGCAGCCTAGAATCGTTTTAGCTGAAAAGACAAAAGGGGCTATACCATGGTACAGAAGCGGGTAACCAATTCTAAGAAATTCACGGCACAGCAGAAGTGCTCTCATTACTGGATAATCGAACGTGTGGCAGGTCCAAATAGTAGAGGCATTTGCAAGTTCTGCGGTGCGCAGAAGGAGTTTAAGAACTATCTGATGGATTGCTTAGAAGTAAATGAGGAGGAGTACCAAGAATGGCTCAGAAAGCTGGGACACGAGAAGCAGGAGAAAGTTTCAGAAGAGGATATGCTCTCATGGCTCGGCGGAGTTGATAGGGATACAGTCAAAGCAGGAACTTGAAGAACCGACTGAGAGGGAAGGGGAATGCCCTTGTTTAGAAAAGCAATAGGCAAGCGATTTGGCGAAGGCTTGGTAAAGTAACTGGATAATCGAGACTGTTTAGTTGTCATTGCGAGGCACGAAGTGCCGAAGCAATCTCTGAAAGCAGTAGTAAGATTGCTTCGCTTGCAATGACGTTTTGAGTTGCCAAACACTCTCGATAATCAGAGGTAGTAGAGATGGAATATAAAGACTATTACAAAATTATGGGCGTAGATAAAAAGGCTACGGTGAAGGAAATAAAACAGGCATACCGTCGCCTTGCTCGGAAGTATCACCCTGATGTCAACCCGGGTAGCAAGGAAGCCGAGGAAAGATTTAAAGAGATCAACGAGGCTTACGAAGTGCTGGGTGACACTGAGAAACGCAAGAAATACGACGAGCTAGGAGCGAACTGGAAAAATTATGAGCAATGGCAGCAGGCAGGAGGACAAGCCAGCGGTCAACCCTTTGATTGGAGCCAGTTTGGCTTTGCTCCTCGGACAGGTAGGGGCACTCGCTATGAGTATCGGACAATGACTGAGGAGGATCTACAGGATCTCTTTGGAGAATCAGGACCATTCTCTGGTTTCTATTATACCTTCTTTGGCGGACCTAGCTCGGAGGTCAAAAGGCAGTATCAGGCCACCTCTCGACCTCGTAGAGGTCAGGATATGGAGCAGCCAATAGAGGTGAGTTTGGAGGAAGCCTTCCACGGTACGACGCGGGTGCTTCAGATGACTGATGCCAACGGCAGAGCCCGTCGTCTGGAAGCTAAGGTTCCCGCCGGGGTGCAAGACGGCTTTAGGGTGCGGCTAGCAGGTCAGGGAATGCCCGGTACCGGCGGTGGGCAACCTGGTGACTTATACCTCATCGTCCATGTTTCTCCCCACCACCTCTTTGAGCGGAAAGGGGATGACCTGCATCTTAAGCTGCCTGTTCCTTTGACCACCGCAATCCTTGGAGGGGAAATCGAGGTGCCTACTCTTAATGGTAGAGTGATGCTGAGGATTCCTCCAGAGACACAAAATGGCAGGGACTTTCGCTTGAGAGGAAAGGGAATGCCTAAACTACAAGAGCCTAACCAGTATGGTGACTTATATGCTGAGGTCAAGGTGGTTCTGCCAGAGCGACTTTCGGAAAGAGAGCGCAAGCTGTTCGAGGAGCTTGCCAAGCTCCGCGCCGCATGTGGAAGGTAACGCATAGCCATATTGAAACAAAAAAAGTGAACGGAATTAACTAGGAGGATGATTCAGGGAGTAGCGCAGGTCTTTAGACCTGCTACAGGCAGACCTAAAGGTTTGCGCTACTTTGCTCAGAATGACACAAAGGGTTACGAAACGGACTTTGAATAATAGCTATTGACTAGAGGAGGACGAGATGAACGTTGTAGTTTATACCACACCCACCTGCCCCTATTGTCACCAGGTTAAACAGTTCCTTACGCAACGAGGGGTGAAGTTTACCGAACGCGATGTGTCTGTTGATAGAGCGGCAGCTATGGAAATGATCCAAAAGACAGGACAAAGGGCAGTTCCAGTGATTACCATAGATAGCCAGGTGGTCATTGGCTTTGACCGTGCCCGATTGGAATATCTGTTAGCTAATACTGGTGAGGGTCAGCGCCCTTACTTCGGACTACAGATAGCTGATGCCAGCAAGGTCGCTCAGAGATTTAATCTTGCTCCAGTGTTCGGGGCTTTTGTGGGCAAGGTTGCTTCCTCCTCTGCAGGCGAGAAGGGAGGGCTTAGACCGGGTGACATCATCACCGAAGTCAACTTTCGACCCATCCACAATGCAGATGACTTAGAAAATGCACTCTCAGCATTAACTGTGGGTAGCCGGGTAGTAATAGTCTTCCTCAGAGGAGGAGAGACTTTGAAATCTGAGATTATCATTTAACCTCAAACTGAGGATTAATCTACTAGGTAAATACCCCATTGTTCGGCTGCTAAAGGCTATGAAGATATCAAAGGTGGACTGCCAAAACTACTATAAGACATTAGATAAATTTATAGATGAAAGATTTGATATGCTGCCAACTACTTAAATTCGATTCGTCTAACAAATCACTCCAGCGGACGGCTGATAGCCGCCGCTGATTTAAGACGTTCTTCTACACACAGAAACACATCTGAGATAATTCGGATATACACCCAAATCGGCATGATATCCGAACCTAATTCGCATATAAATGAGTTAGCTGCTGTTGCTAGCCTAAGTAGGCGGAAAAGGAATTCGAAAATGGGTTAAATCGCTTCCTCGGACTGAAGCAGTAAGAGCGTGATGAGGAAGTGCCTTGCTGGTGAGAATGTACTAGAATAAAAGCTAGTATTCTGCCCTCCCCAACCCCTTGCTATCATAGCATTAAACTGCCTTTTGCCTGATGGCTCTGGTGCCCACACCTTACTTCCCCAGTAGCCTCCGCACTGGGGCAAAGGAACAGCGATGAATAGAGCAGTGTCCTCGTTGCTGTAAGCTTAATAAGTGTTCTTTAGTAGCATAACCCTTGTGGCGAGCTAATCCATAGCCAGGATAAAGGCTATCAAGCTCCACCATATGGCGATCTCGAAATACCTTAGCCACAATAGAAGCACAAGCGATAGAAAGAGATAGTTGGTCACCGTGGACAATGCCCTTTTGAGGTAAGGAAAGCTCAGGCAAGGTCAAGGCATCAATAAGTAGAAAATCAGGGGTAAAGGGGAGACGATCTATGGCTCTACGCATTGCCAATCGTGTTGCCTTAACAATACCTCTCTCATCAATGTCGGTGTGAGGAACCATACCTATACCTATAACTATGTCTGCCTGTTGCATCAATCCAAGAAGATATTCGCGCTTTCGGGGTAATAATTGTTTGCTATCTCGGACTAGCGAGAGCCAGGGAATATTTGCTTGGAAAGGCAGGATAACCGCCGCAGCCACTACTGGACCAGCAATAGCACCCCGCCCCACCTCGTCAATTCCAGCAATAAGACGATAACCCTGGGCATTGAGTTCCCTTTCTTCATCAAAAGTTGGTGGCTGGATCACTTCACTCTCTGCCCCAAACTTTTCATATTGTCTATTATCCCTCCACCCAGAACTTGGTCAGCTTGATAGAACACTACTGCTTGACCAGGGGTGATTGCCCGCTGCGGTTGATGAAAGCGAACCTCTACCCCATCTTCCTGGGGGTAAAGCACCGCACTTGCCCCGGGGGACTTATAGCGAATTTTAGCGATTATCGCGGTATGTTGCGGTGGCATCTCTCCTACAAAGCTGACTCTAGTAGCTAGCAACTGAGAGGCAAAAAGCATATTCTCCACATCCACCACCAGTGTGTTACTATCAGCATCAATAGCTATCACATAGAGGCGCTTGCCTAAGCTAAGCCCTAAGCCCATCCTTTGCCCTATGGTGTAAAGGGCTATACCCTGGTGTTTTCCTAACACCTTGCCCTGAGTATCAATGATTTTTCCCGGGATTGAAGGAACATACTCCTTGAGGAAACCCCGATAATTGCCATTGGATATAAAGCAGAGGTCCTGGCTTTTTGGCTTATCCGCCGTAGGCAGACCTCGCTCCGCCGCCATATGGCGCACTTCGCTCTTGTTGTAGTTACCCAGAGGGAATAGCAAGTGCGGTAATTCCCATTGCCCTAAAGTATAAAGAAAGTAAGATTGATCGCTGGAAGGAGCAACACCTTTAAGTAAGCGGTATTCATCCCCTGAGCTTTCAATCCTGGCATAGTGACCGGTGGCGAGATATTCTGCTCCCAGGGATGAAACCCGACGCAGAAGAAAGTCAAACTTAATCCACTGGTTGCAGGCAACACAGGGGTTGGGGGTTCGCCCCTGAGCATATTCGTGGCAAAAATAATCTACCACATAGGTCTGAAACTCTTCCTCAAGGTTAAGCATGTAGAAAGGGATATCAAGAATATGGCATACTTTGCGGGCATCATTGATATCCTGGATAGAGCAACAGGTAGGACGAGAGGAGAGAGAACCGTGTTTCTCCTCACACCACAGTTGCATAGACACACCAATAACTTCATACCCTGCCTCTTTAAGCAAAGCTGCTGCCACTGAGGAGTCCACGCCACCGCTCATAGCTACGGCAACCCGCTTTTTGCCCACCTCATACCCTCTTTTGAGGCTATTTAGTAGCGCAGACCTTTAGGTCTGCTTCTGGGCGGGTCTAAAGACCCGCACTACATTTTTAAACAGTAGGGACAGACCTTCAGGTCTGTCCGCTTTGAATTCGGACAGGTTTAAAAACCTGTCCCTACATTTTTAAACAGCCTCCTTTTTGAAGTAGCTTTTTGACCCGTTCCCAGATTATCTGTTCCACTTCTTTCTTCGGTAGCGTAGCATCCACCACTAACCAGCGCTCAGGCTCAGCTTTTGCCATCTTGAGATACCCCTCTCGCACCCACTGATGAAAAGCTATTTCCTCTCTTTCAAAGCGGTCTTGTCTTACTGACCTCTTACGGGCTAGTCCTATCTCAACCGGAATATCTAGCAGAATAACCAATTCAGGGAGTAAACCTTGGGTGGCACTAGCATTAATCACCTGAATAAAATTTAAATCTAGCCCCCGCCCGTATCCTTGATAAGCTACTGTAGAGTCAAAATACCGGTCGCAGATAACTATTATACCTTTTTCTAGGTTGGGACGAATTACCTTTACTACTAGCTGAGCGCGTGAAGCAGTAAAAAGAAATAGCTCGGCAAGTGGTGAAATCTCTGTCTCTCTAGTTTGCTTCAGGCAATGGCGGATCTGCTTACCCAAAGGGGTGCCACCTGGCTCATGGCTCAATACCACCGGAATGCCTAACCTTGACATTCGTCTATAAAGGGATTTGGCCTGAGTACTCTTCCCACACCCCTCCCCTCCCTCAAAGGTAACAAATAAAGTCAAGAGTTTGCCTCAAGGGTTTCTTAGTATCTCTACTCGTCTTTGTGGTTCTTTCCCCAGACTGCGAGAGGCTAAATGGGAGCGTTCTGCCATCAGGTGCTGCAACCGCCGGATATAGGCGCTTTGCGGGCTGAGTTGCATCGAAGGTTTCCCATTCATAACTTGAGTGATAGCCTCCTCTGCTTCCTTCAGGGCGAGGCTAATAGCACTTGCCTTCCTTTCACCAGCACAAACAGAGTCTAAAAATTCCTTTATTTCACCTATGGCGTTACTTCTAAGCACGTATATGGGTAGACCAGCCAACTCAGCATCTCTTATCTTTTGTGGTTTTCGGTGATAATACTTTTTGGAGGTTACTAAAATATTGGCATTGTCTAACTCGGAGGCAATATTTATCTTCAGTGGCATCTCCATGGCTGCTTGCTCCATTTTTGCTCGATTGATGCCAAAGAGATAAACCCTTGGCAATTTGTCCTCTCTATGAGCTATCTTCTTATCCTTGCTCTTGCTTTTTGTCGCTATTTCAGTAACAGAAAAAGGAAAAACCTTTTCTGTACTTCTTTGCACTTCTCCTTTCTCATCCAGCCAGCGAACCTCTGTAGTCACGGGACGACCTCTAAGGGCAGCGTCAACAACCTCACCCACATTGGGATGAACCGCTACCCTATTGAAATCATGGATCTCCACGATCACATCAAAGGTAGGCGGAGCTTTCCGCTCCAGTATAGATTTCTGGGTTCCCCGTCGCCGTGCCTCTTCATCACCTAAAGTAACTGTTTGAATGCCACCAATAAGGTCATTAAGGGTAGGGTTAAGTATCAGATTTTCCAAGGTATTCCCATGAGCTGTGCCCACCAGTTGAACACCCCGCTCCGCAATGGTGCGTGCTGCCGCTGCCTCTAGCTCAGTGCCAATCTCATCAATGATGATTGCTTCTGGCATATGATTCTCTACTGCCTCAATCATCACCGCATGTTGCATCACCGGGGTAGGTACTTGCATTCTGCGCGCATACCCTATAGCGGGATGAGGTATATCTCCATCACCAGCAATTTCATTAGAGGTATCAACAATAATAACCCTCTTTTTCAATTCATCAGCCAAGACACGAGCTACTTCCCGCAGCATAGTCGTTTTGCCTACTCCAGGGCGCCCTAGGAGTAAGATATTCCTGCCCGACTGAACCAGATCCTCAATAAGTTTCACCGTACCAAAGACAGCCCGACCCACACGGCAGGTTAAACCTACAATGCGTCCTTGGCGATTGCGGATGGCAGATATGCGATGCAGAGTCCGCTCAATCCCAGCACGGTTATCATCACCGAAGATACCGATTCGAGCGATGACATAATCAATGTCTGCCGCGACAACTTCTCTAGAACTAAGGACTATCTCTTGGTGAGGGAAACGGGCTTTAGGAAGACGTCCTAAATCCATTACTACTTCTAAGAGTCCACTAAGGTCTCTCTGGTATAGTGGCTCAGAAAGGTGAGGTGGTAAAACCTCCAGCAAGGCATCTAGGTCAGCTATGATTGTTTTCTGCATTTTTCCTTGGTTCAAGCCTGGAGGGGCGCAAGACAAGGCTCTTGGGCTAGAAGAGCTAGCTCCTTTACTAGGACAGAGTACTCGGCTACCCTTTCAAAGCCCTGGGCTTCCAGCAGTCGTCCCATTCTTTCCAGATAGGATGGAGCAAGGCAAAGAAGATGACGGCAATGGCTAAGAGAATTTAAGCTATGCTCTATTAACTGCACCAGTACCTCCTCTTCTTCAGGATGTAGCATTACTTCAAATTGACCGATATTACCAGCAGCACTAACTCGAAGCCAGCCAGCAAATTTATCCCCTTTTTCATACACCCATTCTCTTTCCCAACCCCTCCCTCTACCCCTATCTTTTATCCCTTGCCATTCCTCGAAGGTCATTCCTTCAACCCTACGGACAGAGGCAGGAGCCAAAGCTTGGAATAACTCAAAAAGGCGATATTCGTCCCCCGCCTTTCTGAGGCGAGGGTAGTAAGAAGAAGCAGATCTCGGGGCTATAGTTTGGCATTTTTCCTTTTCCAAATGATAAAGATGCTCATGGAGATAGGGAATAAACCCCGCACCCTTAGCCGCATCTGCTAAGGGGGTTTCAACAGAAAGCCGCAGAAAGAGTTTCCTGGCTCTTCCTCGCTCGCCAACGATGAGGCTCAACTTCTCCAAGAGTACTTGGCAGTTCTCCACATCTTTTTCATTAAACAAAAGATAATCCACCTCCCAGACATTGGAGTGAGGGCGATTTCTAGCTGAGGCAAGTCCTTGGAGACTAGCCTTATCTGTAGATACCCAGATAAACCAGCCATCCTGAACAAACCATCGAATGAGAAAAGCGCCCACTAGAGAAAGATAGGTCTCCTTTTTGCCAAGGTTATCTTTGGTCTTAGCTTGGTTAGGCAGAGCCCTGCCTTGAAAAAAGAACCCTATTAGGTCCGTAGGAAGAAATGAACGAATCATATCTGGCTACTATTTAAGAAATAGCGATGAAAGCGAAGGTCTGGAGTAAGCTCAGGATGAAAAGCGGAGACTATTATCCTCCCCTGTCTTGCAGCTATGCCAGTACCATCTGGCAGCCTAGCCAGAATTTCTACCTCTCGCCCTGCCTTTTCAATAAAGGGAGCTCGAATGAAGACGCAATGGAAAGGAGGATCCCCTAAAGCAGGAATGGGGATATCAGTTTCGAAACTATCTACCTGTCTTCCGAAGGCATTACGCCTGACCTTAATATCTATTGCCCCGAGAGGTTCCAAGTTCAAGTCTGAAGCTCTTTTGGATAGTAAGATCATGCCAGCACAGGTTCCCATTAAAGGGAAGCCCTTTTGAGCTAGCCTCCTTATCTTGCCTATCAGATCATATTCGAGCATCAATCTAGCTATCGTAGTGCTTTCCCCGCCAGGGATAATGAGCCCATCCAAGCCTTCCAGCTCATTGGCTAAGCGAACTAGGGGCGCCTCTACTCCTAGCTGGCGCAATATAGCTGCATGCTCTACAAAGGCTCCCTGCAAAGCAAGAACACCGATTTTCCTCATTCATCTACCAGCCCCTGACTGCCAGCAGCTCCTCCCTGGGGATTGTTTTTATATCCAGCCCGGGCATAGCACTGCCTAAACCTTTAGATGCCTCAGCGATAATCGCTGGGTCATCGTAATGGGTAATAGCCTTAACAATAGCTTTTGCCCTTACCTGGGGGTCGCTAGATTTGAAGATGCCCGAGCCGATGAAGACGCCTTCTGCACCCAACTGCATCATTAGCGCGGCATCAGCTGGCGTAGCTACCCCACCGGCGGCGAAGTTGACTACCGGAAGCCTTCCAGTTTTATGCACCTCTACCACCAATTCCAGGGGTGCCCCTAAGGCTTTTGCCTCGGCGACTAATTCCTCCTCAGGCATATTTACTAGCTTACGAATGCCATCCATTACGGCTCGCATATGTCTTACCGCCTCGACAATATTTCCCGTACCAGCCTCTCCCTTAGTGCGGATCATTGCTGCTCCCTCAGCAATACGCCGCAAGGCTTCCCCTAGGTCACGGCAACCACAAACGAAGGGCACCTTAAAATTATGCTTCCAAATATGATGAGTCTCATCAGCCGGGGTAAGTACCTCGGACTCATCAATGAAATCTATCCTCAGTGCTTCCAAAACTTGAGCCTCCACAAAATGCCCAATGCGGCATTTAGCCATCACCGGAATGCTTACCGCCTCCATAATAGCTAAAATCATGCTCGGATCAGCCATGCGGGCTACTCCGCCAGCAGCTCGAATATCAGCCGGAACTCGCTCCAATGCCATCACAGCACAAGCCCCTGCCTCCTCAGCTATCTTAGCTTGCTCCGGAGTAACCACATCCATGATTACGCCGCCCTTCAGCATCTGGGCAAGCCCAGTTTTAACTTTCCACGTTCCTTTTTCCATCAAACCTTCTCTAATAAGATTTGTTTTATGTTATTATGTTACATTTTATAATGAGTCAAGTCCTTTAGCAAGCTTCTCAAACGAGATTATTTAACAACTGTAGGAGTGCCCCGATAATATCGGGGTGTCCATCCAGGGTTGGGAACAACACAGAGTTCATTCCCTACGATTGTTAAACAATCTCGAAATTATCTAAAGTCTATTTGACAAGGTATCAATTTACAATAAAGACCTTACATATTATTATTTTACCCGAAAACTGGAGAAAGAGTTGTATGATGCACTCATAATCGGGGCTGGTCCTGCAGGGAGCTATATCGCCAGCAAACTAGCCACTTGGGGATATAAAGTGCTTGTCTTCGAGCAACGTGAAAGGGTTGGTGAAGCAGTTTGTTGTACTGGTATCGTCGGAAGGGAATGCCTCGATACCTTTCCCTTTGGTAAGGAAGCTATTTTAAGAGAGGCAAGGTCGGCTAAGCTCTTCGCCCCTTCAGGAGAATCTCTCCGACTAGAAAAGGAGACAACCCAAGCCTATATCGTAGATCGCTTTATCTTTGATTCGGCTATAGCGAGGAAGGCGCAAGAGGAAGGAGCAGAATACTTATTGGCTAGCCAAGCAAGGGATATCACTATAGAAAACGAATTTGTTCGTGTAGAGGTTGAGATTAAGAAGCAGGGAGGGAATTTTGAAGGTAAAACCGCTGTCATTGCCTCCGGGTTTGGCTCTAAATTCTCCCAAAGGATAGGGCTAGGTGAAAATGGTGACTTTGTCATGGGAGCCCAGGCAGAGGTAGAAGCAGAAGCTGGTGAAGTAGAGGTATATTTTGGTAA
>CAZUZX010000007.1:0-23629 GCA_964624525.1 uncultured Dehalococcoidia bacterium
TTAACTGAACAGTTTTGTTCCATCCCTTCAGGGTGGGATACACCACGCTGTTAATAGAGTCACAGATATCGCTCACAAACTGCTCCATTTCTTTTTTAGTTGCCATCAGCCCGTATCTCCTTTTATTCTTAGGGATACATAATTCCCGGATTCATAATATTATTCGGGTCTAACGTCTTCTTAATCTTCTTCATCAATTCATAATAGGGTCCAAGTTTTGACCAATATCTCTCATAATTAAAGTTATAGCCTCCCTGGTCGTATGGCAGAATTCCAAATTTTACCCACTCATCAATTACCTCGAACCCTATATTGATGGCTCTCTGTTTCTCTTCAATCTCATCATCTCGGTACAGTATGAGTGGACACCACGCAGCAGTTCCTCCGCCTCTAGTCATCCAGCCAAAGCCGAAGGATTTTTCTCTCGGCCATTTGTGTTTCTCAAACCAGATTTTTTCCCAGACACGCCAAAAATCTTCTGTTTGTGAAGGGTGAAGAGCAGTGGTACCAAAGCTCTGCCAGATTCCAAAACGCATGGCAGTGAGCCAAGCTTGGGTTGGGTACTCAAACCATAATTTTACGAACTCGCTGCCCCAGTCTTTGCCTCCCTCTTCCTCTAGTGCCTCTCTGACGCATTTTTCATGATAGTTAGCTTCCTCTTCATCACCTTCAACAGTGAGCAATACGTTCCAGGGTGATAGCTCTCTGTTGACCCAAACCTTGAAAGCCCAATAATCAATCCAGAAAAGAGATGCCACATTATGGTCTTTTAAAGCTTTCGCACATCCTCTAACCATGCTTGGTATATCTTCAAAGCCGTATTGAAGGTATCTAGTCGCTCTTGGAATTGGGCGAACCTTCAATACTATCTGCGTGATAACGCCATAAGTTCCACAGGCACCGATAAACATGCCGGTCAGATCTGGTCCAGGTCCTCCCCTCTCAACAGGAGGACAGTTAGCCGCCCATGAGCCGGTTTTTATGATTTCGCCAGTGGGCAAAACCACCTCAAGACCAAGCACGTAGTCCCCTTGGACTGACGCTGTCAAATACCGCATACTACCATCACCCATTCCATTGTGGCTCACAGCACCCCCAACAGTCGACATAGGTCCAGCCTCGGGTCTAGGACCCGTTTTCAACCCATATTTCCTGAGTTCTACCATGAGTTGTTCCCAGGTGACACCATTCTCGACTACGGCAATCAATGCCTCAGGATCGATGTTGATGATTTTGTTCATGCCATTTAAATCAAGGGCGATGCCGCCTTCTTGGGCTATAGACGGTCCCCCAAAAGAGGTACCTCCGCCTCTAGGAACAACCGGGATATGGAAACGGTTGGCAACTCTGAGCACCTCGGCAACTTGCGCTGTGGATTTTGCCCGAATGATACACATCGGCTTTTTCCCCAGAAATGGACCTATATCATATCTATAGGCAATACGATCGGCTTCGCTCAAAGAGACATTCTCCGGACCAGCAATTTGTGCCAAAACCTCGAAAATATGCTTTTCAGATAAGGTGTAAACCATGTTTAACCTCCTAGGTAACTGGTCTGCAAAACATCTATAATCCAGCTGCCCTCATTCTTTCCCTTATTTTCGGAAGTTCGCCAACCTTTATCATCTTCACTTTATGCAGGGCATCAACAGCACTCTCCCCATAGCAATCTGCACCAACCTTATCACTCCACTCCTGAGTCATCCCCCAGCCTCCGACAATGTAAATCACATCGTCTCTTATTCCCGCGTCAACCAAAGCCTTGTTAATAACCTGACAATAAGCCTTGACTGGTGAGAGGACTGCCGAAGCTCCGACTATAGTCGCCTTATGTTTCCTTGTCGCCTCCACAAAGGCACTGGCGGGCATATTCTCACCAATATCAACTACACTGTATCCCGCCCCGGTAAACATGGCCGCCACAATTCGCTTGCCAATGTTGTGAACATCACCCTCTACGGTTCCAATAACCATGGCCTCACCCAATTGCTTCCCGCTTGCTTCTATTACAGGACGCAGTATACCGACAACATCAATCATGATCTCACCAGCAACCACCAGGTCAACCATAAAGCGCTGGCTACGCTCATAACCTTCCCCGATGAGGGTTAAACCAGGGCTCAATCCCTCAGTGATTATCTCCAGAGGCGACAAGCGAGCCTGGAGACCTTCTTTGACTAACCTCTTTACCGCTTCGTCATCGAGCTCAGTAATCGCCCCTTTCAACCTCTCCAAAATCTCTTTCTTTGGCATCTTTCACCTCCCGCTTCTTCAGTATAGGAATATCACAAACTCCGGCTCAGTATTTACCATATTTCCGGCACGCTTCTAAGGTTGCCTGGTAATACGCTTGCGGTGTCCAGTAGTCAATGGAGGAACCGGCTCCAGCAACATACTTGCGGCACCGCTTACCATATTCACAACGCTTTTTTGTCTCCTCTTCAATAAGAGATATTGGTCCACTTAATACGACCTCTGACTTAATACCGCAGCAAGTATAAAGGTCATGTTCCACTGACCAATCGATCATTGGTTTGTAATCTACATCCCCAGTAACCGCAATTCCAATCCAGCTACCCGGACCTACTGCTTTCTTCTCCCACATTAAGGGTAACCACCCGATACATGCATTTAATGTGACGCCGAGGTACATAGGAATCCCCAGAGGTGCTAGGGCTTTGCCAACCTTGGCGGTCTCCTCGGCAAACCACTCGTTACCTTTTACAGGGAAGAGCCCAAGAAAGTGACACATGTGCATGCTCTCTGGCTTTGCCTCCTCGGCAATTGCCTTGCCATACTTGATAGACCATTCACTAGCTAAAGCCGCAGCTCGCCGGCACAGTTCAGGGTTCCGGCGCAAGGCTAGCAGGAATGGGGTCAAGCCAACCATGCCTAGCGTAGCTGTCATCACCTGACAACCGCAGAATGAGATGTTCAGAGGTATGACCTTGGACAAGCCATATTTGTTAAATATCCGCCTCACCTCGCGGCAGTACCAAAGGTATTGAGGAAACATGCCGTGCTTCCTGGGATCAGCAACTTCTAGACCTTCCAGATCCTCTACAGACTTTATTGGCATATCCCCCACTGTCACTGGGTGACCATATTCTAGCAGCTTGGCATTAGCGCCCCATGTTTCCTCAGCGTAGCTGATGGCAGAAATGGTGAGCTGGTCCAGCTTGTAGCGGGCGACAGTAGCCAGGTGAGACTTCACCAACAGTTTGGGGTATCGGTAATTATCTATCGGCTTTAAGGCGTCAGCAGCCGAGTCAAGGGTTCGAATAGCATATAGAGGAAAGAACCATGTCTCAATCAATTGACGATCCCTTGGCTTGCCTTCCATAGTAGCCTGGAATCGCTCCATGGGAGTCATCTCTTCCTCGGCTACATTCTTTAGTATCTTCTCGCAGTAGCGCTCTATCTCTACTTCCTCTTCAGGAGACCACTCCAGATCCAATTCCTCCAAAGGTATACCATAATAAGGTCCAGCACCTTCCATTCTTCCTACTTTGACTGCCATGTTTATCAACCTCCTTTTTTCTCTTATTGAACTCTTTACTATACAGCGAATTTCAATATTTCTCGGGCACCTTGGGGTTCTTGATAGTGAAGCCGGAGAGAACGAACGCAAGGATGGAACCCTTAAGGCAGCTCTTAACTAGCTTTATTAGGTCCTTGTACTCCAGAGCTATCCTGACATGCCAAACTACTGGCTCCGTAGTTCGAACTGACATAAGAAGAAAGTCCCCCTTCCGACTTATATCTTCAATCCCACATATGAGCTCAGTTTTGCCTAACCCAGTTGACCTTACTCTCATAGCGCGCTCACCCTCCTTATACCTTATATAGCCTTGAGGTCTACATTAATACTCACTGGGAATAGTACCAGAGAAGTCAGTGAAGGCAGTTATTGCTGGTAGTTTACTTATCAATTGCGTCATATCACCATCAATCCTGTACAGCCCCTTCGTCAACCCTTCCATCGGGGTCATTTCCTTCAGAGCTACCTTCCAGAAGGCATCGTAGGGGGCAGTCGTTCTCAAGAAGCTTTCCTTTGGGTTCCAGGGCTGTGTCCTAAAATCGCTAGGAGCAGGTTTCTCTTCTAATTTGACTGACACCACCTTTCCCTTGTCAAATACCCATTTCTCCAATTTATCTACCCCACCGGGGCAGTCAATTATTAGAATGTGCATGGTGAAATCGAGAGCCTTCACCTTCCTTAAATACTCGGAGTCCCCATTGCATTTTTCATTATGCTTCTCTTTTATCAAGCTAACATGTTCCCGGGACTGAAATTTCATCTCACCTCCTTCTTAACCTAGAGCACTCTATCTCTTTGAGATGAAAAAATCGCTCAAGGAAGCAGACCCCTCTGGCGTGCTTTGGTCACCAGCTTAGGCTCCGGCCACCATTTCTTTGCCCCCAGGTCTTCGGCTATAATATTGGCTCCTATATATCCTGGACCCAGGGTAACTAATCCGCCTGAGTGAGCACTGGCTCCACAGAGATATAGATTTTCTATAGGCGTTTTCCCCTGAGATGCCTCGTCATTGGGTCGGTGGTAGCCCATCTGAAGGGGAAGATATGCCCCTTGCTTATAGGACCCTTGCACCATGTTGGTAAATTTGTTCTCCATATCCGCTGGGGTGCAGACGTAGTGCCACAAGACATTATCCCCGTTCATGTTGGGGGCAAACCTAGCAAGGGTGGCTACCCGTCTCTTGACCTGCTCCTTCTTGAACTTTACCCGTAACCAGTTATCAGCCTTCCCGTTAAGATTGTAGGGGGCGATTTGGGAGATGTGAGCAGTATGCCTGTCTGGAGGTGCTTGAGTAGGGTCGTGGATGGTGGGGAAGCAAACCTCGATGCCACGCTCCTCCCCTGACTCCCCGCGTTCAACAGCCTGACAGTGGTCAATCACATCCTGGAGAGAATCATAACCCAGGACATAGAGCAAAGCTTGGTTCAACTCCGGGTTTGACTTGGCGGCGGTGAATTGAGGGGCGGCATCCAGGGCGAGATGGATGGTCAGAAGGCTTTGCTTTTCCCATTTCCACTTCTTGATTTTTTGAACAAATCCGCGGCTGAGTTTGTCCTCCTCCACCAGCTTGAGGAAGGTCTGATGGGGATCAATGGTGCTGGCTACCCCCCTGGCTTTAAACACTCTCCCCTCCTCCGGATAATCGAGCTCCACCCCTGTAGCCTTGCCTCCATCAATGATTATCCGTTTGATTTCTTTACTGGTTAAAACTATACCGCCAGCATCGTGGATCGCCTTGCTCAGAGCTTGGGCTAGCATGTGAGAGCCACCAACAACCAGTCTGGTATTTGAAGCTCGATTGATGTATAGTGGAACCAGATAGCCCAAGCCATCGCCATCATAATCAAGTCCCCAACGGCAAGCCATATACAGCATCAGAGCCTTTACCCGATCATTTTCGAACAACTCATTTACTATAGTGAGGGGACTCTTCTCCGAAATCTCGTTTATCTCCTGCCCCAGCTTGGTGCTCTGCAAGTGAGCTACCTGATCTAAAGGGGGTACCGAGGAGACATAGGTAGCTGGAGCCAGGAACTCGTCCATGTAGCCTTGAAACTTCTTAGCTACTGTTAGATAGCTTTCAGCATCCTTCCGAGACAACTTGGCAATGGAGGCACAGGTCTTGTCAATATCATTATAGAGACAAAGGCTTTGTCCGTCGGAGAAGATCATTGCCACCTGAAGTGATGGGAAGACGTGTCGGCACTGATAGTCCTCTTCCAACCTTAAGTCTTTATAAGCTGGAGCATATTCAACCATCATCTGGTAGATCGCATGAGTGTTGTGGAAAAAGTTAGGGAGGGTCACCATTTCTGTGGAAAGACCCCCTCCCATTTCTGCTTTCCTCTCCAGCACCACCACCTTTAGCCCTGCTTTGGCTAGATAAGCCCCAAGGGTTAGTCCATTGGGTCCACTACCAATAACCACCAGGTCACATGACTGGACTGGATATTTTATAGTTTTCCAATAATCCACATATTCAAGCATTGCCATCCCCCCCTTATAATTCTTGAGTTATTTCTTCTACTAATTTAGAAGGGACGCCCTTCCTTTTGCCACGGCTTCTCCAAGTTCAAGTCCTCAGCGATAATCTTGTAGCAATTGTATGCCTGGGCAGACCAGGATGAGGCCATGGGGGGCCAAGCTGAGCCGGTAGCATATAGCCCCTCGATGCCCGGCACACGATGCTGAGCCAGCTCAGGAATAGGGCGGTATTTGCCTACCTGTTGGGGAAAGAGATCAATCACACAGGGGTTGCCCCCCGGGCGCATGTTAGACAGCCGGCAGATATCGTAAGCAGTCCTGGCATCGTAGCCGATAATGTTGTCCCAGGTCATGTTGGGGGCATACTGCTGCCAGGTGTTTATGACATATTCGGCATGCTCCTCCTTGTATTTCAGCCACTCCCTCTCGCTCATGGCATTGGCGGGCAGAGCCCAAGCACAGGTGCCGCCAACATGCTTTCCCGGCGGACCTTGGGTCGGGTCAGCTAGGGTGAAGCACCAGGCGTACAGCACCGGGTCGTGCACTAGTATCTTCGCGTGTGCCAGTCGCCACTCTCGGATAATCCGCTCCGGATTTCTCTCTCCTAGTACCACTGCACTAGCCAGAGTGTTGATATCGGGATTATACTTCGCCGCTATATAGTCAGGCGCTTCATGCATTGCCCAGCCATACCACAATTCAGGATCAAAATCAACGATAATATTGTTGACCTTCCTCACGATTGTGTCGGAGATGTTTTCCGTGCCGACCAGCTCCACCAACTGGCTAGGGCTAACATTGGTGACCACCAGCTTCCGGGCTGCCACTTCACTACCATCAGCTAAGCGGACACCCACAGCCCGACCATTCTCGACGAGGATCTTGTCAACACAGCACTTGGTGAAGGTGCGAGCCTTATAGTCTGCCAGGACACGCAGGCAAGCATGGCACAGGTTGTGTGAGCCCCCCACGCCCAAGTCTGCCTCAGTGCTCATGACGAGAAAGAATACCGCCATCCCTGTGCCCGGATACTCGATGGGGAGAGCCCAGGTTGTCCCGAAGCGATAGATCCAAAACCTCACCTCTGGGCTTTCGAAGAGGAGGTTAGCCACCTGCACAAAAGACAATATCATCCAGTGAGGGTCTATTAAACGAGCAAGCACCGGATTAGTTAACATCTCCTCTAGGGCATCAAGCTGATCCGCCGGTGGCGCTGGAGTGTACATGCGCTTTAGGAATGCTGGTCGCAGTATACCAAGCCACATCTGCCATAGCGTTAGCCAAGTATCAGCATCTCTTTCTGAGAACTGCGCCATGGTCTTAGCTGTTTTCTCCTGCGTTGGATCCCAGTAGCGATTGTAGAACATCATGGAGGAGTGGTCTTCCTTGAAGATGCAGGGCATACACAAGGGGTAGAACCTTGCCCCCTTGACCTCAAAGTCGGGGAAATCCTCCCAGAGGGGTAGGTGATGATATCTGCCCTGAGCCATGGAACAAGTGTTATGGAAAAAGCCGGGGGCGGGTGTCTCGTCGACAGCCCAACCTCCCCCCAACTCCAACTGCTCATCGAAAATGCCAACGCTCATTCCCCCATACTTGGCAAGGTACATGGCTGTTATCAGAGTCTTGCTACCTCCACCTACCATTACTGCATCGAAAGTTAAGTCAGCCATTTTTGCCCCTCCTTTCTAGCATATAAGGATTCGCAAAACGAATAATGCAAATCCTACCAATGATATTGGACTACCTCCATCAAAAGAAATTAAGGATATCCACCTGTTGGCAGTAACGGAACCATAGGGCAGAAAATCCAGAGCTAGGATTATGATAGAATCATGGTACTTAGAAATTCAAGTCGTTAGCGAAGTTTCCTTGCCTTAACTTAATGATGAAGACATTTCGAAGATGATGCTGTGTGATTAAGGGAGCTATGGCTTTATAAGCCATCTCTTGAAAGATTTATTCCAGTAAATGTGAAGCAGAAACGGGTCTTAATCTGCGATGCCAGATCTTCAAAACCCCTAGAGACAGCACTAAAATTGACGGTGGTGTGAGAATTATGTATAATCAAAACACTAGCTACCTACATAGCTTGACCCTCTGAATATTGGATACTTTTTCTGGCATTGTTCTTAGGGGTGGACAGTGTATGATGATAGACGATTTGCCAGCCCGATTGTAGAAACGATGGTGGTCTTTCATCAGGCTAAGGACGCTGTGGTCAAAGCTTTAAACGAAGAGCTGGAAGAGATAGGAGTTAGTTATACTCAGGCATATGTTCTTGTAGCTTTGAAGATGAGTGATAAACCGCTTACTGTCTCTGAGATAGCACATTTTCTTTTCAGAGAACTTCACAGTACTTCAGGATTAATCGCACGTATGGGAAAATACGGTTACATAGAAAGAATACCAGCCCCGGATGATAAGAGGTGTATACAAGTACAACTCACTTCTAAAGGGATTGAGTGCGCTGATGAGGTAGCAAAGAGAACACTTGATCTCTATGATCGTCTTCTCTCTATGCTCTCGGACGAGCAATTAAGACAATTCAAGAAATGCCTGAGGGGACTACGTAACCAAGCGATGAATGATTTGGGTTTTCAAGTAACAGGATTACCCCGCCATATTAGTATGCAGAAGCTAAATGAGTGGCTCTCCCTAATTCGATGCAGACAGACTAACCTACCATCGAAGCTCTCAGGAAGCACAGATAAGTCCCTAGTTTCTTCATTACGTTAGCATCACTATCACAATAATTGCAAAAAAGGTGAGAATGGAGCTAATCCTCGAAAGGGAGATGTCTAGAAATGCTAGAGATTTGGGATTAGCTCTCTGATGCAATCCGAGAATGGCTCTAAATCTTCGTCAGCGTAATTCTTATATAAGCACCCTCTTTTTTAAGGTCATAGCTGTTGAAATTACTTTCTCGAAGGGCTTCTCCAATTTTACCTGATACATAGACATCTGTTCTATATCCTGTGTGCATATATGGCCAGATTCTCTCTATGATCCATAATGGGAGGGGAAGGTCTTCTTCCATACCCAAGGTTCGAACAGTTTCCTCAAACTCGACTCTTGTGACATCTTTGCGTCCGTCGTATATCCAAGCTTCGCCTCCGCGCCTAAGGATTCTGTATATTTCGTTAAACGCATTAACTGGTTCTTTCAAGTGGTGAACTACGCCAGTGCTGATAACCAAGTCTATTGAACCATCCTCAAACCCGGTATCATAAGCGCTTCCCACTTTGAACCCTACTCTATTTGTTAATCCCTCTTTGTCTGCGTTCTTTCTTGCTATCCTCACCATATCCTTGGAAAGGTCGATCCCAATCACCTTCACATTTGGTACCTGCTTAGTTATTTCTATCGGTAAACGCCCAGGACCTGTACCAATATCAAGAATCACCCCTGATATTTGCCGATCCTTAACATTCTTTGCAATATATTCAAACCACTTGATGAAAGTGCGGTTTACAAATCTATCGTAGAACCGGCTAAAAGGCCACGGTATTTTCTCAGGCATACACGTTAACCAAACAAAATACTTCTTCTCAAGTTCAAAATGACTAATCGGTCTCTAGTCCTTAACTATATAGAACCATCGCTTCGAAATCAATGTGGGGACTCCACGTCATTTCTGGAAACGTTTTGTCGAGCAATCAGCAACGGCAAAAACCTGAGGTGGGATACATCCAACAACTCATCGCATTGTAGCTCAACATTCTGGCTTTTTGTTTACCTAGAAGCTAAGCCTGATTGAAGCGCAGTTCACCTCTCAATAGGCTTCGTCTTACCCCACAGGATGGGTCCACGTAGATACCGGGTTATTTTTGCTTCATCGGGGCTTTTCTCTCAGATTTCCACCCTAATTTAAGGACAATAAGCTTGTTCTGATAGAAGGATGGCGCATTTAGTATGAGATTGCTAGCGTTGACAAGCGAGGCCCAGTCATGATATAGACGTAAGTGATTCTTACCACTACACATATGCTCATAGGGCGTTTCCGTAGTTAGTGCCAAGTAGCGGACAAAAGCGAAACTAGTCAATACTAGAAAAAAGGATGACCCGGGATGGATATTGGTCCGGCGTGGGGAACAGGCATTCTAGCTTATTTCATCCGCAGGGAAGGTTGCTGCAAGGTAGTAGTAGACCAGCGAAGCGGATTTGGATGAGGGCAGCGCCCACTAATATTGTAAGGGAAGGTAAATGTGAAATTGAGAATGAGGTGTCCTGTTTGCAAAAGCTTACTCGAGTGTTTCCACACGGCGAGGGATGAGTACCCTGACTATAAAAGGGGTGAATTCGTGGTGGTGTGCTATAACTGTCGCACTCCCGAGGGTGGTCTTCAACGCTGTGTTGAATTCAAGTGTGCCAAGTGCGGTGAGGAATTTGACCCTCGTATCTTGGAATACTCGCACGGAGTAGGCAACCATCTATGTCCTAACTGCTATGCCAGCAAACATAGACGAGAAAGGGGGGTGAAGGAGAACTGTCCCATTTGCCATAGGCAGTTCGATTCTGCTGTTTTTGACTTCTCCCACGAGGTAAACGCTCGCATATGTGGCAATTGCGACGCGAAGATACATCGCGTCAAGCAATGGGCTACACCATTAGTGCGTAGGTATGAGGATTGCCCCTATTGTCTAGAGGAGAGAGGAGAGATGGTCAAGGGTCTATTGACGGGTGAGGAGTCGCATTATGAGCGCCTGGTCAAATCGGAATATGAGTGTCCAGCTTGTGGACGTAAGTATTGGGTCTAGAAAGCATCGTGGTGCTCTTGTTGGTTGTGCAGGCATGGGCGTATTGTCTGTAGCTAGCCGAGAGTTTCTCAGGGATTCCAACAGAGACAGTTGCCCATCATGTAGTATTCTGGATGGTCTTTATCTGGTTTGTCATTATTTGGCTTTTTGTTACATCTGCAAGCCCACTATATAGCCTCTTATTCATGGGATTGACAGTCGCATCAATGGGAGTCTAAAGTGAAACTCCAACATGTGAAAGAGACTCGAGAACAACAAAAACATTCGTCCCGATACGGGGGTTATGGTGATAAAAGAAGGGCACCAAAAACTGCTGGGTGATACGGCGGTGGCTGGTGCCCTTTTCGTTTGTGTAGAACAAATGAGAAGGAGGTGGTGTCTATTGACAATTTGAGTATCTCATAGCGTTGTGTTATGCGAAGGATGTGCGATTTCACATCGAGTACAAGCCTGACTAGACAATAATACTAAACTTGGTTCTTACTGACAAAAAAGGAGGTTCTACTATGCGAAGGTATATGATTCAAGCAACTACTACACCCCAAGGAGCGGCAGCCCTATTGCAGAAGCCTGAAGACCGCACTGAGGCGATCCGCCCCATTTTTGAGGCTGTCGGAGGTAGTCTTGAGCACTATTATCTCAGTCTTGCCGAAAATGCAATCATCATGATAGCCAATGTTCCAGACGAAGTGAGCCTAGGTGCCCTAATGGTGGCTTTCTTCGCTCGCGCGCCGTGGGCATCTTTTCGAGCCATGCCTATCATGACTGCTTCTGAATCAGTAGAGGTATTCAAGAGAGCAACGAATATAGCTTACCGACCTCCTGGTAGGTAATGAGATAAGATAAAAAATTTACAGATTCTACTGAAGGGAAAGGATTGCGGGTCTGGCTCTGTACATACGCCGGAGCAAATGAGGGATGAACCTCCCAAGCTAGTGCCGTGTAAAGAAGCAGCAGGATTTAGTTAGAGGGTCTAATGCCGCCGCATCTGCCCTCTAGCTTTTTTGTATAGGGGTGACATGATCCAGCCGTAGCGGTTCATTTCCATTGCCGACTAACGGATATGCCGATGTTTGTTTAATCGTGATGTTTGAAGGCAACTATGAATAAAGGGAAGCATGACGCTTCCCCTTTTCATTTCTTGGTAGACCATACCGTATGAAAGGTAAAACTTTCGAGAAGATCTTCCCACTAGTCTACTGATAGAATTTGCATCTAGGCAAGCAAGCCAAGAGAAAGAACAGGGGTGACAATTATCTTTTAATGCCAGTGTGTTTGTGTTGTCTGCATGGCCTTTTCTGTTCTTAGGCTTGGTGTCTAACATTCCGATGGATTGTTCAAGCCAAGATCGCCTACCCCGAGGGGGGTCGGGGCATCCAATACCTACGCTATTTGTGGGAGTAGGTCCCATCATCAATTTGGCTAAAGCTTATGGAGAAGTGCCAGATAAGTAGCCTAAAGTAATCTAAAAATTTGGTGAATGTATAACCAGTTGACGCTGTCCACAAGTCCTTTTGTGGCTCTGTCTCAAGCTAGGCTTGTGCAGATTGTACCTTATAAGTTTCCTCACTCTTTTGGTACGCAGGAGGCATGTAGTGATTATCCATGCTTATTGCCCCCTGCAGGCAGGTCTCCACACAGGTACGACAGTAGATGCATTTAAAGGGGGCATAGTGTAACTCTTGGCCCTTGGTGTCTACTGAAATAGCATCTGCCGGGCAAACTCGGGCACAATCCTCACAAAGGTCACATTTATTGGTATCAAAATATAGCCGTCCCCGAGCATCCGGAAAAGGCTCCCTTGTATCAAAAAAAGGATAGCGCCTGGTGGCAGGTCTGCTAAACAGATTCTTTACGACCGTGGGAAACATCCAAGGCATCTCATCTGCCTCCTATCTTTCGGTGCAAGAGAAACAAGGGTCAATCGAAAGGGTAATCACTGGCACATCAGCCAATTCGCAACCCGGCAGCATAACTAGTAAGGTGGGAATATTGGCAAAGGTTGGAGTTCTTATTTTCAGTCTTTCTAGATTACTGGTGCCATTACCCTTTGCGTAGTAAATAAGTTCCCCCCTCGGCTGCTCTGTGCGAGAGATAGCTTCCCCTTTTGGCCATCCATCAACCCTAACCTCTATCTCACCTTTGGGCATCATTGACAGCGCGGTGAGAACTAACTCCAGTGATTGATAAGTCTCCCTCATTCTTACCAGGGTACGGGCATAGCTATCTCCAGCAGTTTCCACTACCGGTTCAATGCCAATTTCTTTAAAGGCAGCATATCCTGTCATCCGCACATCAAGTGCAACACCACTTCCTCTAAGAGTAGGCCCCACTGCTCCGGCTAAGGTGGCTTGCTCCTTAGATAGAACTCCCTTGCCCACTGTCCTTCGCTTTATAGTAGGGTCATTCAAAATAACTTGGAGAATAGTGGCATCCATCATTTCCTTGAGCCGATAAAGCCCATTTTCTACCTTCTTGGCCATCTCACTATCGATATCTCTTCTTACTCCTCCAACTATGCAAGTGGACTGGATAATCCGATGACCAGTAGTTATCTCCGAGAGGTCCATGACTATCTCACGGGCTCGCCAGATCTGCATGAAGAGGCTCTCGAAGCCAAAGGAATCAGCTAGGAGTCCAAGCCACAGTAGATGACTATGAATTCGCGAGAGCTCAGCCCAAACCACCCGGAGAAATCTTGCTCTTGGAGGAACTTCCACTCCCGTCATCTTCTCGATAGCCTGACAATAGGTCAAAGCATGCATGAAGCTGCAAATACCGCAAACCCTCTCACAAAGAAAGACATTCTGTCGAAATGTGTTAAGCTCCGCAGCTTTCTCAATCCCACGATGTACATATCCTATAACCGGCAAAACTCCTAACACCCTCTCATCCTCGCATTCAAGCTTAAGCTGAACTGGTTCCGGTAATACTGGATGCTGTGGACCAAAAGGCACTACTGTACGTGCCATTTACTACCCCCTAAATGTAGACTACTGCTCAAGGTCGCATCTCCAGCAACGTTGCCCTTCAGCTATTGCAATTTCCTCAGTCAAACCAAGCTCTACTTCATCAAAGTTAGAGATTCTCTGTGAAGGAGGAATAGCCGGTGCTTCAGGTGGTTCTTTCTTCACCGATCTTTCTCTATAGGTGTGCCGTGAAGTAGGCTCAATGATTTCTATTGGTTCTACCTTTAGTATACCTTCACCACCAAGATATTTATCAATGGAAACAGCAGCTTGCTTCCCATCGGCAATAGCTTTAATCACTGACGCTGGACCAGTGACCACATCTCCAGCAGCAAATACGCCAGGTCTGGAAGTAGCCAGCGTCTTAGCATCTGTCTCTAGCACATTTCCTTTCTGGGTTTTCAATTCAAATTGCTTGGGAATCTCTGGACGTTGACCGATAGCCGCCACGACTGCATCACAGTCAATGCGAAACTCACTACCAGCGATAGGCTCTGGGCGGGGCCGGCCACTGGCATCGGGGGCACCCAGCTTCATACGTATCGCCTCCAAAGAGATAGCCCCATCCTTACTGAGAACCCTTGTCGGTGCTGCTAGAAACTCTATTTTTACCCCTTCATGCAATGCCTCTTCGACTTCATATTCACTGGCGGGCATCTCTTTCCTGGTACGCCGATAGAGAATAGTTACATCTTTAGACCCTAGCCGCAGGGCAGTGCGCGCCGAATCAATAGCAGCATTACCGCCACCAACTACTATCACTCGGTTGCCTAATTTGACTGGCTTACCCAAACTCACTCCTCTTAAAAAAGTGATGCAGTCTATTACGTTAGGGTGATTCTCACCCTCAACGCCGAGCTTCATTCCTTCCCAGGCTCCAACAGCAACCAGGATAGCCTGATAACCCTGTTGGAAAAGAGAATCTAAGGAGTCAACTTTTGTATTCGTCTTTATCTCAACCCCTAGCTTCTTAACCATATTAATTTCGTCATCTAATACTTTTCTAGGGAGTCGATATGCCGGAATTCCTATCCTCATCATGCCTCCCGGCTCAGGCAAAGTCTCGAAGATGGTAACACTGTGACCTAACTTAGCCAAATAATAGGCTGCGGTAAGACCTGCCGGGCCAGAGCCAACTATGGCAATACGCTTATTGGTTGGTCTGGCAGGGGTTGATTCTTCATAGGTAGCATTATCATAGGCAAATCTCTTTAATAGCCTGGTGCTTATTGTCTTCCACTGTTTTCCTTGGCGGCAAGCTTCCTGACAAGGAGCAAAACAAACCCGGCCGCATATCCCCGGGAAGGGTATAGCTTGCCTCACTACTGCTAACGCCTCAGCATATCTACCCTCTCCAACAAGCCGAACATAGCGGGGCACATCAACTCCGGCTGGGCAGGCACCGCTACACCTTGCCTGAACCCGTTTCGGAGGTAATATCACGATGGGGGTGGACCTGAACAGAGTTGCTTTTGGACTATCTGGCCCTTGGAGCATCCTGCTTTGAAAATCAACGATGCTCCCCAGAATCTTTATACCAAACAGCTCCTTCATTTCGTTCTCAATAAGGAAGGCGCATGGATAAATATTTGAGATGCTGGGGAGACTGTCGTTCTTATCTATTTGGACTTTAATATTGATTAAGTCTATGCCCTTTTCAAAATGATAAATGACTTCAAATTTATCCCCTAAATCAAGGCAGCTGGCCGTACCAAGGCGACAACCTTGGGCCAGCATGTTTTGTACCTCTGTAATGATCTCTGCCTTGCTTACTACCCGCTCGTTTTCTAGCTTCGTTACAACTCCCTCCCTTGGTTTCATCATCTTACCTCATCTTCGCAAGCTTACCTAAAGCTAGAACCATGCCATCAATAATAGCCTCAGGTTTAACAGCGCATCCCGGAATATACACATCAACGGGGATAACCTTATCTACACCCCCCAAAACATTAGGGCAATTATAGAAGACACCACCAGTGCAGCCACAGGTACCTATTACGACTACAACCTTCGGGTCAGGCATTTGTTCATAAAGATTACGCAGAACACGATAGTTACGGTAGTTAGCTGGCCCAGTAACCGCCAGAATATCCGCATGTTTAGGGTTCCCTATATTTAGCATACCAAATCTCTCTACATCATAAACAGGAGTGAGACAAGCCAGAATCTCTATATCACAGCCATTGCAACTCCCACAATCAAAATGAAGCAGCCACGGTGATTTCACCCTTGATGTGCTAATTAGTCCCACTTCTATCCTCCAAAGAAATGAAGACCCACCAGATTTAGTACTACCAACCCCAAACCACCAATCCAAGAAACCCCTAGCATCCGAGACCAAGTCAAACGGGCAGTAACATTATCTATAATAAGTACAGCAAAAAAGGAGAATAGGGCGAAGAGTACCCCGGGCCAGACCCATGGAACCCAAAAGAGAAATATGATGCCCAAAAGCAAGACTGATTCATACCAGTGAGCTAGTTCTATTATGGCTAGATAGGGTCCAGAATATTCCGTGAATACCCCTCGTATTATTTCCTGATGAGCGTGCTCTGAGGCAGATATGTCAAAAGGAGATTTCCTCATCACTATAACAAGAGCAATGATTAAAGCCAGGTAAGCTGCCCAAAGGTAGGGCATAAGTGGCTCACCTCGGTCAAATATATCTCCGATGAAGAATGTCCCTGTCTGCATATATATAGCTACCGCTGCCAAAATCAAAATGGGCTCATAAGCGAGTATCTGTAAAAGCTCACGGTGCCCGCCAAATTGACTATAGGGGGACTTCACACTAAAAGCACCTAAAACCAGACAGACACTCCCTACGCCAAGAACGAGAACAACCATCAGCAAGTCCTGCCTTAAGGCAAAAAGCACCACACTAGCTATTATCAGCACAAGGTAACCACAGGCAAAAACCAACTGGGTTGCGGTGGTAGTTATCGTTTGCTTACCAATAAGCTTCAGGACATCATAGAAAGGCTGCTGAATCGGTGGGCCTCTCCTGCCTTGCATCCTTGCTGTCAGCTTTCTGTCCACCCCTCGTAGCAGCCCTCCAACAAAAGGCGTTACTACGATAGCCAATATAGCTGCTAATATCATTTGCCATAAACTCATAGTGTTACCACCACTGCAAATATAATTAAAAGTATCACTAGTGCTGTCGGATTGACCAACCTATTAAGGTTATGCTCACCCAAGAATTTCGTTAGATATAATCCCCCAGTTTCTAGCACAGTCCTCTGATCAGCTACAGAACGAAACTCTGCTATCTCACTTTCTACATTCTCACCACACATATAAGCCGGTCTGATTTGTTCCGGCTTCAATCTAATAAGCAACGATGGCACTACTAAGGCTAAAGCTAGAACTGCAAATATTGGCCAACCAACAAAGGCCCCGATGACCCCCCAGAAAAACCAAGTCCCAGTGGTAATAGTAGGTCCTGCTACAGCCGGGCGAATTAGCTCATCATAAAATGGAGCGATAAATATACTCAGACCTATGGCACCAATGATCAAGAGTAAGACTGGAACATGATAGAGTGGGGTAAAGCTTTCCATCCTCGCTATCTTGGTAGTGGTGGGTGTTTGGGTCAGGAATCGCCCCAGCCATTTAATCCAGAACACTGTAGTCGCCGCACTACCAATGGCAAGGAGAGCCAAGATTACTGGAGACCAGTATGAAGTTAAAGTCCCCGTAGCTTCAATCGTTGCCCACTTGCTAATCAGGACACCAAATGGTGCCAATAGCATAGAGATTATCCCAGCAATAGTTATAGTGGTGATAAGAGGCAGTTTTCTAACTAATGATTCCATGTCTTCTATGTTCTTGCTCCAGATACTATGGTCAATGATTCCAACGCAAAGAAACAGAAGTCCCTTTGATACGGCATGGAATACTAGCAGCATCATGCCTGCGGTCATGGCTAAAGGTGTACCTACTCCAGCGCAAAGTATAATTAAGCCAAGATTGCCAATAGTAGAATAAGCCAGTACCCTCTTAGATTCAGTTTGGCTTAAGGCTAGTATGGCCGTAGTCACGAAAGTAAAGCTGCCGAACAGTGCTACCCCAGTGGAGAGGGCAGTTCCCTGAAACGCCGGCGCAATCCTCAGTGCCAGATAAACCCCGGCATTGACCATAGTGCTCGAATGGAGTAAAGCGGAAACAGGTGTCGGAGCCACCATGGCTCCGAGAAGCCAGCTCTGAAACGGCGCCTGTGCACTCTTAGTAAAAGCAGCGAGACAGAGTAAGGCCAACGGCAAGAGTAATAACGATCCACTTGGCATCTGGGTAATTTCGACAAGCGATAGCGTGCCCAGCCTATTAAAAGCATAGATGATAGCGAAAACAAAGCCCGCACCACCTATTAAGTTCATCCATAGAGCTTGAATACCAGACCCTATCGCTTCTGGGGTCTCATCATGCCGAATAAGTTGGTAACAGCAAAGCGTGGTTACTTCCCAGAAGAAGCAGAGCCAGAGGAGATTGTTGGCAAAAACAAGCCCATTCATAGCGCCGAGGAACATAACCATAAAGAAGAAAAACTGCGGTTGTTTTGTCTTTGTAAGCCCAAGATGTTTCTCGTGGTCATCCATATATTTTGTGCCATAAACGCAAATGATAGAGCCAATAATGCAGATAATTAGGCACATGATTATGGACAGTTGGTCAACATGGAATGTAGGATCTACTTCAAATGGAGTATGGGGAGCCCAAGAAAACTCAAAGAAGGCTAAGAAGATTCCTTGCAGAAGGACCAGGCCAATGGTGAAAACATTCCTGATGTTAATTCCCATCGAGACAAAGTCAGCCATGCCTATATAAAGGAAATAGGCTAGTAGGACATAATCCAGCACCAGTATGACCATGTCCCACTCGACCGGGGGTGTATACTCAAACGAACCGTGCCTTATGAATAAGATGGATAATGCAATCAGTATTATTGAGGTGAAAAGGATAAGGGCAGTTCTTGCCTTACTGTTCCTCAGCCCTAAGCAGATAAACCCAGCAACGAGAGGGAATATGATTGCTATTGCAACTATAATCCCTTCCATCAGTCTTTCTGGCTCCTAAACCCCAAAAAAGAAATCTCTTCCATTTGTGTGTGCTTAGTACCTCAAAGTGGAAGAGATTCCCTTTTCTTCATGAGCTTTGTGCTATATACACAACAACCATATCCATTGTAACCTAACTCAACAGATAGTGTCAAATATCTCGGCTGAGGTGGTAGCGTCAACCTCCAGTTATTGAGACTGTTTAGTTGTCACCCTGACCCGATTCTATCGGGGGAAGGGTCTCCAGATTCTTCCCCTTCACTTCGTTCGGGGTCAGAATGACAGATGGGATTACTAAACAGCCTCAGTTATTCGAATCGCAGATTAGCGCTAGGTCATACGATGAAGCCCCATGAGCCATTGTTCAGAGGGCATAAGCCAAGGGCCAATAGTGTTTTTCTCATCGGTAGAATATTGAACTATATGCTGGGGCTCAGTTGACAGCAAATGGAGAGAAGAGCAAAGAGACTATAGAAACTGGGCTATAAATTCTGAAATATGGTGAATCCGCACCTACGATCTGGGACAATTGTAAATTAATAAGCTGTCTCCATTTTATTGTCCCTTAGTTTATTTTTCCGAGGGCTCCTTGTTCAAGAAGTTCATCAGCCCTATAGGAGCTACGAACAAAGGGTCCGGAGGCTATCCCTCGGAACCCCATCTCTCTCCCCTTAGTAGCTATATCCTGAAATTCCTGGGGATGAATAAATCTCACCACGGGCAGATGGGCTTCTGAAGGACGCAAATATTGACCCAGGGTAAGAAAATCGCATTCAACCTGGCGAAGGTCTTCCATCACCTTAAAGAGTTCCTTCTCAGTCTCCCCCAGTCCGAGCATTATTCCTGATTTAGTGAAGGTATTTCTATCCCACTCCTTTGCTGCTTTTAGAACTTTGAGAGAGCGTTCATAGTCTGCCTCTAGGCGGACTTTTTTGTACAGACGAGGGACTGTCTCTAGGTTATGATTAATGATGTCTGGTCTTGCTCTCACTACCACCTTAATTGCCTCTTCAGAACCCCTAAAGTCAGGAATCAGAACTTCTACGGTGGCATTTAGGTTAACTTGGCGTATAGCAGTAATTGTCTGAGCAAAGTGATTTGCTCCTCCATCAGGTAAGTCATCCCTGGTCACTGAGGTAACTACCACGTGGCTTAGCCCCAAATCTTTTGCTGCCCTAGCTATCCGAACAGGTTCACCCGGTTCTAGTGGTTCGGGGGTTCCCTTTTCCACAGCGCAGAATTGGCAATCTCTACTACAGATATTGCCCATAATCATGAAAGTAGCTGTTCCTCTGGAGAAACACTCGGGCAAATTGGGACACTGGGCACTTTGACACACGGTATGAAGCTGTAATCGAGACAAAACTTTATGAACCCCGATTAGGTGCTCACCCCGGGGAAGCGGTTTCACCAACCAGTGAGGTAATCTCTGTGGTTTCACTTTGTACTCCATCATCGTATCTTCCATAATAATTCCAGGCAAAAGTACTGTATTTCTCCTTGGCTAATTTCTGACTTCGGTCAATCTCCCCTGGGGTTAGAACATCTTGGTAAAGTTCTACGCCCAGAGCCTTTTGAAATCCTTCGAAGAGAGCTCCTTTTAGCTCCTGCCAATCGATTCGATTTCCCAAAATTTCGCTTATGGCGGTAGCTTTTTGAGTAAAGGCAGCCAGAGTTTTGTCTCGGATGCTAGTTGAGGGGAATTTGAGGATAGAAAAGAATAGCTGAGCATCAAGACCAATAGGAAGTGAACCATGCTGCAATAAGGCATCGCCTTTTCTAAACTGAGCGCTCCCGGCTAGCTTACGTCCTTGGAAGGTAAGGTCAGCTAAAGTGGCACTAGTAAAACAAGCTGCTGAAAGTAGTCTTCCGGTGCGAGGTGCTAGACAAACCTCCAAACCCAGGATTCCATAGGCAGCGATTAAAGCTTTACTGAGAAACTGATAAGACTGTGTAATAGATTTTGGCACACCATGTTTCTCTGAAGTGACTACACTGTAAGTTAACTCATTTTGATGGAGCACAGCTCTACCTCCAGTTAGCCGACGCACTATCTCTATTCCCAGTACGGAACATCTTTTCAGTTCTACTACTCGCTCCAGATTTTGAAAATACCCTAATGACAAAGCAGGAGGATCCCATCTATAAACTCTCAGGGTCGGGGGCGTAAAACCATAGAGGTGAGCCTCCAGCATAGCTTCATCAATAGCCATGTTTAAAAAGCCATTGCTAATAGCAGTATCTATAAATCGCCAACTTTTTTCTGATCCCACCTGCATCAAATTACTCTATCTAGCTAAGCTCCTCTTTGAGTTAGAATCAATTTCATTAAGTTCATTAGTGAAATCTGTAATAGCCCTTTTACTTTTATAAATTCTGTTTTAATTGACTGCTTGGAAACAGGCATTTATCTGAGCCAGTATCTGTTGGTTTGTAAAGCCCCTTTGCTCAGCGGCATCAGAAGGACAGGCTGCACAGCATGTACCACAGCCCTTACAAAGAACTTCGTTCACCTTAGCCACCTTTTCCTCTCTGCTCACCTTTATAGCCGAATAGGGACAGACGACTTCACAAATCCCGCAACCACTGCAAAGGGCGTCATTTACTGAGCAAACGATCCCTTCAGCAGTGATGGTATCTTTGACCAATATAGTAGCCGCCCTGCTGGCTACTGCCTTGGCTTGAGCGATACTCTCCTCTATGAACTTTGGACTATGGGCCAAGCCGCACAAGAAGATACCTTCTGCAGCGAAGTCTACCGGCCGGAGCTTTGCGTGAGCTTCCAGAAAGAAGCCATCCTCATTGAGAGGTACCCTAAACAACTGAGACACCTGCTGGTTATCAGTTGGAGCAATAGTGGCTACGGCTAATGCCAATATATTGGCATCTATCAAAAGCTCTTCACCGAGTATCGGGTCGGTCACTACAACCCTTAATAAGTCCTTGCCATTCTTATTGATAGTCCTTACTTCAGGCTTACTTTCTGGCTCATAGCGAATGAATATTAAACCTTCAGCCCTAGCTTTTTGATAATAGTCCTCCTTGAACCCATAGGTCCTTATATCCCTATAAAGGATGTAAATATTCACCTCTGGGTTTATCTTCTTTAGCCTCAAAGCACACTTTATGGCTTCACCGCAACATACTCGGCTGCAATATGGTCTCTCATCATCCCTCGAACCCACACACTGTATTATCACCAAGTTTTCACAGTTAGTGACCCTGCTATCGTGGTTGATGAGTTCCTCCTCCAATTCTAGGAGAGTGAGCACCCTAGGATCTTTTCCGTATAGATACTCGGTAGGCTTATATTCTTGGCCACCTATCGCGATAATCGCTACCCCGTGTTTGATTTCCTTCATATCCTCCTCAGCCTCTTTCACCAAGGTAGTGGTGAAGTTTCCCACATAACCGGAGGCATCAACAATATGGGATCCAAGATGGATATCGACCAGAGGATTCTGGGAGACCTTGCGGATGAGGTCGGCTAAATAAACTTGAATATCCTCTTCTTCTAGGGTACAATGTATTCTCCTTGCTATTCCGCCAAGCTCGTTGTTTTTTTCAACCAAATGGACCTTAAATCCCTGCTCTGCCAGACTCAGAGCGCTTACCATACCAGATATGCCACCACCAACAACCAAGGCAGCGGGAGTTACGCTTAAAGACATTTTCTTCAGGGGTTCGAGGAGCCTTGCCTTGGCCACTGCCATCCGTACTAAGTCCTTTGCCTTCTCGGTAGCCTTGTCTCTTCGATCCATATGCATCCAAGAGCACTGCTCGCGAATGTTTGCCATTTCAAAGAGGTAAGGATTTAACCCTGCTTCCATTACTGTTTCCCGAAACAAAGGCTCGTGAGTTAGAGGAGTACAAGAAGCAACTACAACTCTATTTAGATTATGCTCCCTTATCTTCTCTCTTATCCTTTCCTGGGTATCCTGGGAACAGGTGTAGAGATTATCCTCGGCGTAGACAACGTTAGGAATAGTTCTTACGTATTCCACTACTTGGGAGACATCTACATAACCACCTATATTTATGCCACAGTGACAGACGAAAACCCCAATCCGGGGTTCCTGCTCTTGTACATCAATCTCCGGTGGATATTCCTTCTTCCTTATCAAGGTCCCCCTTGCGGAGGCGAGCAAGCCGGAAGCCTCTGCTGCTGCCCCACTAGCTTGAGTTACCGTCTCTGGGATATCCTTTGGCTCGCTAAATACCCCGCAGACAAATACTCCTGGTCTTGAAGTCTCCATAGGCGATAACTCGTTTGTCTCGCAAAAATCATATTTATTCAGTCGAATGTCAAGGGTTTCGGCCAGTTGTTTAATGCCTTGAGGGGCTTCCAATCCCACGGACAGCACAACCAAATGAAACTCTTCTATCCTTAATTGTCCATCTTCACCCTCGTACCTCAGTTTCAAATTCTTTGTTTCTGGCACTTCCTCCACACAGGCTACTCTAGCCCTTACGTATCTCACCCCGTGTTCACTTTTGGCCCTTTCCACATATTTATCAAAGTCCTTCCCAAAAGCCCTCATATCAATATAAAAGATGGTAGGTTCTACCTCCTTCATATGCTCTTTAGCGATTACCGCCTCCTTGGTGGCATACATACAACAGATGGAGGAGCAATAGTCTCTCCCACAGCTGTGGTCGCGGGAACCTACACACTGGATAAAGGCAATTTTCCGAGGCTTATTCCCATCCGAAGGGCGGAGAAGCCTACCACCGAAGGGTCCAGAGGCACTAAGAATTCGCTCAAACTCGATGCTGGTAATAACGTTAGAATACCTACCGTATCCGTATTCACTCTTG
>CAZUZX010000008.1:0-6380 GCA_964624525.1 uncultured Dehalococcoidia bacterium
CACGAAATATCTCATATACAGAACCGCGATGTACTGTTGATGACGCTGTGCAGTGTGATCCTAGGGACTATTGTGATTCTAGCCTGGTACGGCTCACGAATCATGTTCTTTGGCGGTATGCAGGGCGGCCGGAGGGGTTCACGGGGAGGTGGTCGGGCGCAGTTGATCATCCTTGCTGTGGCTATTATCTTGATGATATTGGCGCCGATTATGGCGCAATTGATCTATTTCGCCATCTCCCGGAGAAGGGAATATCTGGCTGATGCCTCTGGTGCTCTGTACACTAGATACCCGGAGGGGCTGGCCTCAGCACTAGAGAAGATAGCTGCTTCCCCCATCGAGTTGAAATCAGCTAACCGGGCTACAGCGCCAATGTACATCATTAATCCCTTCCGCAGTGCAGGAAGGGTAGCCAGCGATCTCACCAGCACTCACCCCCCTATCTCAGAGAGGATAAGAATACTGCGGAGTATGGCGGGAGGTGCTTCACTGGTAGACTATGACAAGGCATATCGTCAATTTCACCAATCTGGCAAGGGGGTCGTTCCTGCCTCGGCTCTTATCGGTGTGCCTACTCTTCCCGCACGACAGCCGGAAGCTCCAGAGAAGGAACCAGAGAGGATTGAGCGGGTGAGAGAGACATCCGACCTTCTGTGGAAATTCAGCGACTATAGTCTGGTCAACTGTGAATGTGGCACAAAGCTCAGAGTCCCGACTAAATTCAAAGGCGATAGCATCCGCTGCCCTCATTGTGGGAGAGTTAATCCCCTACCCGCCGCCGGGCAAAAGTCGCAGGAAGAAAGAGTATAAGGCACACTGAGCCTGGGGGAATCAGGGGGAGAAAATTCCAGCCGCTGTTTGAGCCAGGTTCAACAGAGGAGAGGGTAAAAAGAAGAGAACAAGAACACCCACACAAGCAATAGCCAGAGCCAGGCGCAGTGCCCAGCCAGAAGGCACTCCTTCTGCCGACGCCGGGGCACCAAACCAGGTTACTTTTATCACCCTAAAATAGTAGTAAGCCGAGATGGCAGTGTTAATCACCGCTATGATTACCAACCAGGCTAATTCATGGTGCACTGCGGCATTAAAGAGGTAGAACTTAGCCAGAAATCCTGCAGTAGGGGGAAGCCCAGTAAGAGAAATAAGGCAAAGAGTCAAAGCCAGAGCTAAAAGAGGGGCACGCTTTCCCATCCCGGAATAGTCAGCAATTAAATCACTATCTATCTTATTGGAGATAGCAATAATAGCAATAAAAGCACCCAGGTTAGCCACCGCGTAGCAGGCAATAAAGAAGATAAGCCCAGTGGGACCAAACTCAGCTATCTCAGTAGCTTTAGTCACTGCTGCTAGCCCTACCATAAGGTAACCAGCTTGAGCAATGCTACTATATCCTAGCATTCGCTTAATATTGGTCTGAGCGATGGCTACTACATTACCGATGCTCATTGAAATAGCACTCAGCACGGCAAAGAGCATTGCCCAGTCCAAGAGCACTGTCCCTCCGAAAGCCTCGAGAAATACTCGCATGATGACAGCAAACCCGGCTGCTTTGCTAGCTACGGAGAGGTAAGCCGTAATCGGGGTGGGTGCCCCTTCATAAACATCAGGCACCCACATCTGGAAGGGAACAGTAGCGATTTTAAAGCCAAAACCAGCGACTAGAAAGACCAACCCCATGAGGAGAGCCGGAGTCTCCCAGGCTCTTCCTAAAGGAAGGGAATGGGCAATATCCCAAAGGCGAGTTTGCCCAGTAAGCCCAAAGGTCAACGCCATGCCATAGAGCAAGACCGCAGAGGCAATTGCCCCCAGGAGAAGGTATTTCAGTCCTGCCTCGCTCGATTTGGGGTCTTTTAAAAAACCAGTCAGCGCATAAAGGGATAAGGCAGTTAGCTCCAGAGCGATGTAGATAGAAATGAGCTCCCGAGTAGCTGCCATGAGCATCATCCCGGTAGCGGAGAGAAGAACCAGGGCATAGTATTCTCCTTGAAGGCGAGGGAACTTAGAGACATAGTCAGTGGAGGCAAGGATAACTAGGATAGTTACCCCAGAAAAAAGAAGCTTGAAGAATAGGGCAAACTCGTCCACCTTCAGCATCCCGGCAAATAGTGTGTTGTCCGAGACACCCCAAAGGCTTACACTGAGCCCCATAGAGACTACTAAACCAGTGATGCTGATAGCGGCTAATATCCACTTCTTTGGGATAACCAGGTCAAGTAGAATCACCGCTATGGCAAAGCCAGCAAGACATAGCTCAGGCGAAAGTAGATAATAATTCAACTGCTACCCCCACTCACCATATTAGACTGAGAGTGTTTATTGTCATTGCGAAGCCCAAAGGGCTGAAGCAATCCCAGGAGATTGCTTCGCTTCGCTCGCAATGACAGACAGGAATTACTAATCATCTCTAGACTGGCACCCCAAGACTAATGACATCGGTTAAGAGACGAGGATAAACACCAATAAGCATTATTACCGCCACAAAGGTAAAAATACATACCCTCTCTAAAACATCAGCATCTCTTACATCATTGTAGCGCTCTTTGGGCGGACCGTAGAAAACCCGCTCCAGCATCCATAAGATGTAGCCAGCGGTGACTACAATCCCCAGCACTCCTAAAATAGTATAAATGCGAATACCAGAAACAATGCCACTGGAGAAACTGCCCAGGAAGACAATAAACTCAGCGGCAAAGCCACTAGTGCCGGGTAATCCCAAAGCAGCCAGTCCAGCCACACTGAATACCACCACGATAATAGGCATCTGACGGGCTAGCCCACCCAAGTCAGGAATATGCCTTACATGGCTCTTGTCATAGACCAAGCCACACATAGCAAAGAGAAGCCCAGTAATTATTCCATGGCTGAACATTTGTAGGGTAGCCCCGGTAAGGCTTAATTCACTTAAGGCAAAGATGCCCAGAAGCACATAACCCATGTGGCTGATGCTACTGTAGGCAATCAGTCTCTTCAGATCAGTTTGCCGCAGTGTTACCGCTGCTCCATAGAGGACATTGACCACCGCAAAAGCCACAATATAAGGAGCATATGTATGAACTATATTATCGGGGAAGAGTCCAACACAGACCCGTATCATACCGTAGCCACCCATCTTGAGCAGAACACCAGCCAGAATGACACTCACTGCGGTAGGGGCATCAGTATGGGCATCAGGAAGCCAGGTATGTAAAGGGAAGACCGGCAACTTTACAGCATAACAGACAAGAAAGAGGAAGAAAATAGTAGAAAGGATAGGTATAAGCTGGGTGCTCAGCCCCACTTCACGAAGAGCCATCATATCGAAGGCAGACTCCCCGGATCCCATGAGAGGTGTTGCCTTAAAATAAAGAAGCAGAATGGCTGCCAGCATCAGAGCGCTGCCGAAGATAGTGTAAATAACATACTTCATGGCGGAATAGTCTTTTCTGCCCGTGCCCCAGATGGAGATAAGGAAATACATTGGAATTACCTCTATCTCCCAGAAGAGGAAGAAAAGCAGAAGGTCAAGGGAGCAGAAGACCCCGAGGATACTTGTCTCCAAAACTAATAGCCAGGCGAAGTATTCCTTTGGTCTGACTTCAATCTTCCAGGAGACAAGGACAGCGAGGAAACCAAGCAATGTAGTCAATATCACCAAAGGCAGACTCAGCCCATCAACGCCAAGAAAGTAGTGAACATCAATCTGAGAAATCCAGCTATACTTTTCTTGAAACTGGATACCAATGTCGCTTCGGTCAAATAAGCAGAACAAAGCTACTGAGAAAGCAAAAGAGGCAAAGGTAAAGGCAGCGGCGATGCGTTTAATGACCCTTGCCTCTGGCTGGGATAGAAGGGCAATTACTATCGCCCCTACCAAAGGAAGGAAGATAATGATAGAAAGAGGATGAATATTAGAAATATCCAAGCTTCCTCCCTAACGAAAGAGATAGAAACAACCTACCATGACTAATATGCCCAGGAAAATTGCCAAGCCATAGGCTTGGAGCTGCCCGGTTTGGGCTTTCCTTACTGCATTACTGGCAGCTACTGTTCCCCCAGCTATCCCATTTACCACACCATCAACAGCATAAGTATCAAATAGCTGAAGGAGCCAGAAGACGCCATTAACCAATATTCGGACTACAATGACCCGCTCATAGAGTTCATCAAACCAGTATTTCCGGGAAAACAAAGTGTAGAAGGATGAGAATGTCCTGCCTATTGATTCTGCTGATAGCCATTTGGCGCTATATATAGCGTAGGCAAAGAAAATGCCCAGAAGGGCTACGCCAAACGATATTACAGGCAAGGGATGGGTGAGGGTGAAAATAGTATAGAAATGCCTCCAGCTAAAGGTCTCCTCTCCCCCCATAAACTTGCCAAATTCCCCACTAACATTAGCCCATCCAGATATTATCGAGAAGAGGGCAAGGATTACCATGGGTACCACCATTATTATGGGAGACTCGTGCAAAGCGTGAGTCTCATGTCCACTATGGCTGGGAGAACCACCACGATATTCCCCACCAAAGGTTATGAAAACTACCCGGAACATGTAGAAGGCAGTCATGAATACAGTTATCATTGCCAGGTAGAATACTGCCGGTTGATGCTCTAAAGACTGTGCCAGTATTTCGTCTTTGCTCCAGAAACCGGATAGCGGCCAGATGCCGGCGATAGCCAAAGAACCAATAAGAAAGGTAGCATAGGTCCAGGGCGTCACCTTGCGTAATCCCCCCATCTCTCGCATATCAAAGGTTCTCGTGGTATGATTAGCACTCCCGGCTCCCATGAAGAGGAGGGCTTTGCAGAAAGCATGGTTGAAAAGATGGAATATACCTACAACTGTGGCTGCTTTCGCTACCTCTAAAGTAATATTCCCGCCATGAGCCACAGCGATGCCTGCTGCTCCTAAGCCTAGCATCATGTATCCTAACTGGCTGATGGTACAGTAAGCCAATACTCGTTTAATATCATTCATCACCAAACCCATAGAGGCGGCAAAGATGGCGGTGAAGCCACCGATGACCGCTACCACCGTTATTGCCGTCTCAGAATGAACAAACAGGGGGAAGAAACGGGCTACCAGAAAAACACCAGCAGCTACCATGGTAGCTGCATGAATCAAAGCACTGACCGGGGTAGGACCTTCCATGGCATCAGGCAGCCATACATGAAGTGGGAACTGAGCTGACTTACCAACTGCCCCAGCAAAAATGCCTAGAGCTGCCCAAGTTAAAACGGCACCTCCCAGAGTTCCCGCTATAGCTAGTTGATGCAATTGGGCAATGTCGAGGGTACTGGTCTTCAAGTAAAGGAAAAGGATAGCTGCCAAAAAGCCGAAATCACCCAGACGGGTGACGATAAAGGCTTTTTTGGCTGCTGCCGCTGCCGATGGACGATGGAACCAAAAGCCGATAAGAAGATAAGAACATAAACCCACCAGCTCCCAGAAAACATAAAGCTGCACCAAGTTATCGGCTAGAACTAAGCCAAGCATCGAGCCGGTGAAGAGCGACATAAAGGCAAAATAACGACAATACCCAGTGTCTCCATGCATATAACCCTGAGAGTAAATTTGCACCAGCAGACTCACTACGGTGACTACTATCAGCATCACTGCGGTTAGAGAATCCACCATGAGCCCGAGATAAATCTTGGTGTCCCCGATAATTACCCACTCTACCTTGGGAATGCTTAGTTCTCCGCGCTGGAAGACATTAATCACCACCCAAATAGAAAGGAGAAGGGAGATACCAATAGTGGCGAAAGTTACATAGCCACTGACTTTTGGTCTATTATTAAACCAGGGACGGAGAATGAAGGAGATAATTATGAAAGAAAAAACAGGCAGCAGAAAAATAGCCCAGACCGCCTGATGAGGTATCAGCTCTATCATCTAAGTTTCCTTAGAATCTCTTCAACCACGTGATCTTTCTCCTCAGGGATGAGGATATAATATGTAGCAAACTCGCCAATCGTGGGGCTATCAGGAGCAACTAAGAGGCGAGTGGGAATTCCCTCACCTTCAAAGAATTCTTTCCACATTTCCGCTATCATCAGATTGGGTGCGCTTTTAACTTGAACCCACATTTTCAGTTTCTCTACCACTTCATCAAATCAACCTGGGTAACATCAACGGTTCGACGACTGCGATAGATAGCTACAATTATAGCTAAGCCCACCATGGCTTCTGCCGCCGCTACCACCATAACGAAGATGACAAAAACCTGTCCCGTAAGCACAATTACATCGAGAGCAATATAGTGTGAACAGGCTACCAAGGCGATATTTACGGCATTAAGCATGATTTCAATAGACATTAAGATGGCTACGGCATTGCGTTTAGTCAGCGCCCCATACATCCCAATACAGAAAAGGATTGATGACAGGATTAGATAGTG
>CAZUZX010000008.1:6480-22303 GCA_964624525.1 uncultured Dehalococcoidia bacterium
TACTTTTCCCTCATCATAACGATAGCCCCTATTACTGCCGCCAACAGCATAACTGCCGCTATTTCAAAGGGGAGGAGAAAGCCTTCCTCGGTGAAAAGTACTGCTGCTAGGCTACCGATTACCCCAGACCCCATAGGCGTCAAACTTTCCTCAGGCAAATCCGAAACGGCAACTACTGGAAGCCAACTGGTCTTGACTATAGTGAATACCATGGTGCCTAAAAGTAACAAAGCAAAAATAAGAACAGGGATGCTTAGTGGGTTAGAAGGGTTGCCACGCTGGACTTCCCGGGTAAGCATAATAGCAAAAATGAGTAAAACTGCCACTGCACCGACATAGATGAGAACCTGCACTCCTGCCAGAAAGTCAGCCTGAAGGGTAACATAGAGCCCAGCTACAGTGAAAAAGCAAAGAACTAGAAAAAGAGCCGCCCGAAAGATATCACGAATTAGAACCACCCCCAGTGCTGCCCCGACAGTTACCACCGCCAGAATCCAGAAGGCAATATTTAATGCCATCCCCATCTCCTTCTGGGCCGCTCTAAAAGGAGAGTCTGCTTTGGTAAGAGAGCTTCGACTTTAGGGCGGGCATAACCACTGGGTTGTCTTTCGGCTGACAATTCCAACTGCTCTTTGGATAGTACTAATTGCCCACGACGGTAGCTGGCTCGTTCATAGGCTTTTCCCATAAACAGTGCCTCGTAGGGGCATGCCTCCACACATAAACCACAAAAAATACATCTCCCAGTATCCACTTCAAACTTCTCCACCACATAGTTATTCTCAGTGCCCTTGGAAGTTACAATCTCAATGTTCCCCTGAAGGCAACTCTTAGCGCAGGTGCCACAGCCAGTGCAGCGGTTCTTGTACCAAATCAATTCATAGCCACGAAAGCGTCGTGAGGGAATAAGTCTCTGCTCGGGATATTGCGTAGTAATGGGCCGGCGAAAGACATGCCTAAAGGTTAACGTCATCCCCTTAGCCAACCCTTTCCCATATCTTTCAAACTCTAACTTCAACTCTTCCCCCTCCTAGCTTAAAGAACCTGGACCATAAAAGTATTAAACCCCCGGCAACGGCAAAGTTCACAAATATTATCCACCAGGGTGCTTCCCAAGCAACCACTTCCACTCCAACAATGAGTAGGTTGATTAATGCCAAAGGGAAGAGGCACTTCCAGGCAAAACCCATCAACTGATCTATCCGCAAGCGGGGAAAAGTAACTCTCATCCAGATAAGCAAGATGAAAATGAATAACATTTTAACGAGAAACCAAAGAACACCAATGTATTCACTACCAGGACCCACCCAGCCTCTGAAAAACAGGGTTGCCGCAATAGCTGACATAGCTAGAGCATGACCATACTCTGCAAGATAGAACATGGCAAACTTCATCCCAGAATATTCCGTATGGAAGCCAGCAACGAGCTCTGAGTCAGCCTCCAGAAGGTCAAAGGGACCGCGGTTAATCTCCGCCATAGCACTGAGCAGGAAAACCAAGAATCCCAGAGGTGTTAATAAGAAAAAGGGAATGGTATGTCCTTCCACAATGTCATTTAGCGATAGTGAGCCGGATATTAATACCACACCAATGATAGAAAGCACCAACGGTATCTCATAGCTTACCATTGTGGCTACCACCCGCATGGCAGCAATAAGCGAGTACTTGTTATTCGAGGCCCATCCCGCCATAAATATTCCCATCACACCCAGCGCGCTGACAGCTACTACATAGAGGATGCCGATATTAAGGTCAGGGATAAGCCCATGCCCCTTGTGGAAAGGTATCACGGCGAGGATCAGTAGTACCGGCAGAAGAACAATAACTGACGCCAGCCAGTGGACCCACTTATCCGCTCTAGCTGGAACGATATCTTCTTTTAACAATACCTTGATGGCATCAGCCACAGGCTGGAGAACTCCAAAAGGACCGGCACGATTGGGTCCCAGGCGAAGCTGAAACGGTCCAAACCCACGGCGCTCAACATAGGTAAAAGCCATCACTCCTATCAGAAAAAAGCCTAGAACGATGACGGTAAACACCCCAAAATGAGCCCAGTAGTTATCTAAGGGCCAGAGCATTAGCGATCCACCTCACCTAAAATGATATCAATGCTACCGAAGATAATGATGGCATCAGCCAGCTTCCAGCCGATAACCATATCCCGCAGGGCAGTGAGATTTATCAGAGTAGGTGCCCGAATGTGACAACGATAGGGCGCAATAGAATTATCCGAAACCAGGTAAAAGCCCAATTCCCCCCTTGGGGCTTCGATATGTCCATAGGCTTCACCTACCGGGGGGTGTAAAAGGTGAGGCATTTTACTTTGCACTTCGCCTGAGGGTAATTGCTCAATAGCCTGCTCTAAAATATGCGCGCTTTGCCGCATTTCCTGAATCCTTACCCGATAGCGGTCATAAGTATCGCCCACCTTGCCGGTAGGGATTTCAAAGTCAAATCGCTCATATACGGAGTAAGGGTCTTTCTTGCGGATATCCCACTTTATGCCGCTGGCACGCAATACTGGACCGCTAGCTGAGGCATTAATCGCCAGCTCCCGAGGCAGAATACCTACTCCCTTAGTGCGAGCCAGAAGAATCTCATTCTCGGCTAAAAGCTGGTCATACTCATCAATAAAGCTGGGCATCTCAGCGACAAACTTTTTTAGGGCAGGCATGAACTCCTCAGGGATATCATGGCTTACTCCACCAATGCGCATATAGTTATAGGTCAGCCGCTGCCCGCAGACCATCTCAAATAAATCTAAGATTTTCTCTCTCTCACGGTACATATAAAGTAACGGAGTATAAACAGAACAGCCTAGATCGTTGAGAAAGAAACCCACTGCCATCAGATGGCTGGAGATGCGCATCAATTCATCCATAATCACTCGAAGGTATTCCGCCCGTTCAGGGACAGGAATTCCAGCTAGCTTTTCCACAGCTAGCACATAGGCATGATTATTGGTCATTGAGGCTAGATAGTCTAGCCGATCAGTAAGGGGGATAACTTGGGTATAGGTGCGGGTTTCAGCCAGCTTTTCTATCCCTCGATGTAGATAGCCAAAAATGGGCTCCATGTCTACCACCACCTCCCCGTCAAAGGTGACTCTCATACGGAAGACACCATGAGTGGAAGGGTGCTGCGGTCCCATATTGAGAACAAAGGGTTCAGTTCTCAATTCCATTACAGATAGTCCCTCCGCAATGGGTGCCCTTCAAATCCTTCCCAGAGGAAGAGGCGTTTCAAATTAGGGTGATCGAGGAAAGTGATGCCCATAAGGTCATAAACCTCCCTCTCTTGAAAATCAGCCCCACACCACAAGCTGACCACCGAGGGCACCGAAGGGTTTTCACGATTATGACATCTGGTCTTAAGCACCAGACTATGGTTATGCTCGATGGAGGTCAGATGATAGACTACTTCCAGGTAATCGAGGTAATCAACTGAAGTAATACCAGTAAGGTAATCGAATTCAAGACCGGGGGTGGTCTTAAGGAATTGCGCTATCTGAAAAAGAGATTCACTTCTGACTGTAACCGCAGTCTCATTAGACTCAATGATAGCCTCAGGTAAATATTCAGCTATTTGCTTCGCAACCTCTTGCCCTAGAAGTGGTTTAGTCATGCTTGAGCAGTTTTCTCACCCTTTCCAAGCTTATAAGCCTGCCAACCTCGCTGCCAAGGAAGCCCTCTCGAATACTTTGCCTCTCAATCTTTTCATGCAACATCATTATCCCGTGAAGAAGGGCTTCCGGGCGCGGGGGACAGCCAGGAACATAAACATCCACCGGCAGAATGCGGTTCACCCCGGGCACCACACTATAAGAATGAGCAAAGGTTCCCCCACTAATAGCACAGGCACCCATAGCCACCACCCATTTAGGTTCAGCCATCTGCTCATAGAGTAGTTTCAGTGCCCGCGCCATCTTCCAAGTTAGTGTCCCAGCGACAACCATTAAATCAGCCTGACGCGGTGAGGGACGAAAGAACTCCATCCCAAAGCGCGCTATGTCAAATCGTGACGCTGCAGTAGCCACCATTTCCATAGCACAGCAGGCGAGCGCGCCTGCTCCCGCTGGCCATACCGAGTAGTGACGTCCCCAGTCAATCACCCTATCTATTGATGTTACCAGCACATGGCGGTATATTTCCTCCTCTAACCACTCATCTGGGTCGGCAATAGGCTGCTGAGAGCGTGCCCTAAGGGCTTCAATTTCCTTGCCTTCGGTCCGGTCATAATCAGCTAAGGAGTAATCAAACACGTTTCTTTCTACTTCCACTCCAGAAATCCTTTCTTCCACGCATATATATAACCGATGCTAAGAATAAAAAGGAAAATAACTACTGCCACCAAACCAAAAATAGCCGTTGAGTGGTCAAGCCACTTCAGGTTCACAGCCCAGGGATAGAGGAAAACAGTCAAGATATCAAAGGCAACAAAGAGGAGAGCATAAAAGTAATAGCGAAGGTTAAATTGGACCCAGCTTCTGCCTACAGTTTCCATGCCACATTCATAGGTAGAACTCTTCATCGGGTTTGGCTTGTGGCGGACCAGACCAAAGAAACGAAGGGTAAGAGGGAGAAGAGGTATACTAACTGTAAAAAGGACGGCTACTAAAAGGAATAAACCAATATAACCGTAGTCTGCTAGCAAGGCTCTCCTTCCAGCCTAAATTGGCAAGTGAGTATAGCACACCGAATTCCCAAAAAGCAAGCTTAAGACAAAGATACCAAGTTGCTTTTAGCTTATTCCTATGGTATAAAAAACCAGTTGTGCCCAATATGTTATGTTTGGAATGAACCCAGTAGTTTTCTGTGTCATTGCGAGCGGAGCAATCCCAACAAATAAGAGATTGTTTCGGCACTTTGTGTCTCGCAATGACTGGACGAATACAGACGATAGACAAGGGATTGACAAGTTGGTAAACTCCAGTAGATAGGCAAAGTTGAAAAGAAGTCACAAGGGGTAAAGAAGGGCTATGGCAGTAACATCAGCCGTCCCTAAAGAGACAAAGCCATCTCGTTTGGAGTCTATTACCTGGGGTAATCTTACTTGGACATATGTTGAAAGACCGACAAGGAACGAGATAAACGAGCTTGCCAAACGTTATCCCTGCTTCCACCCTTTGAACCTTGATGATGTCCTGAGCCAAATCCAGCGTCCCAAGCTCGATGAATATGAGGATCACTTGTTTCTAGTAATGCACTTCCCCGTATTTGTTAAGGAAGCCCGTATTTGTATACCAAGCGAGGTAGACATATTTGTAGGCGAAGACTTCTTGGTGACCGTCCATTGCTCAGGGAACCTCAAACCCTTAACACAGCTATTTGAGAAGTGCCGGGACAATGCCCAAACACAGCAAACCTATATGTCAAAGGGCTCAGGGTACCTTCTTTACCAAGTCCTTGATCGCCTCGTTGATTACTGCTTTCCCATGCTCGATAAAATCGGCAGCAACACTGAGTCTATTGAAGACACCGCTATCAGTAAGCCTGTGCCCCGCACCGCCCGCGATATCCTTCTGGCTCGCCGTGACATTATTTCCTTTCGCCGCATTATCCGCCCCCAGATGGGTGTCATCGAAACCCTGGAGCGGAAGGAATACTCCTTCTTAGGGAATGAGCTGGCACATTATTTTGGCGATATCGGAGACCATCTGCACAAGATCTGGGAGAGCCTGGAAGACCAAAGAGAGATTGTGGATGCCCTAGCTGATACCTCAAACTGGCTCACTTCCCACCGCATTCAAGAAGTGATGCGGATACTTACCATCTTTATGGCTATCATCCTGCCTATTGAGGTAATTGCTAGTATAGAAGGGTCGAACTTGCTCCCTGGGTCCTGGTTACACAACCCTGTCAGTTTCGCTGTCGCCACAAGCCTCCAGGTGATTATCCTTCTGGGCATGCTTTTCTTCCTCATCCGCCGCCGCTGGATTTAATATTTCCTGCGAAACAAAATGGAGATTGAAATTCTGGGGGCACATTCAGTAGAAATAGCCAATGCCAAGCCTCCAGCGCTGGTTATTGATAGGGTTCTAGCTCTAGATGCCGGAAGCCTTTGCTCTAGTCTATCCCTTCCGGCTCAGCAAAGACTGAAAGCTGTCTTACTGAGCCATTATCACTACGACCATATTAGGGATATCCCTATGTTGGCGATGAACCTTTCTTACCAGGGAACGCTTGAGGTCTATTCCATACCTCCTGTATTTGACATTCTTTCCTCCTACCTCCTCGATGGTAAAATGTATCCCAATTTCCTCAAGTGGCCCGAGCAGCAGCCAGCAATCAAATTCATCTCTATCGAACCATATAAAACAATTAATATCGATAGATATAGTGTTCTTGCCGTTCCAGTACCCCACACTGTGCCCACAGTGGGCTTCCAGATTACTTCCCCTAAAGGAAAAAGGTTATTCTACACTAGCGACACCGGGGTAGGTTTGTCTAACTGTTGGGAATATGTCTCCCCAGACCTGCTAATTACTGAGCTTAGCTTGCCACAGAGGATGGAAGAATGGGCGCGGAGAACAGCACACCTCACCCCTAAGCTACTCCAGGCAGAACTATTACAGTTTCGCCAAGCCAAAGGCTATATTCCCTCCCTCATCCTCATCCATATTAATCCTCTCCTTGAGAGCGAAATTGAAAAAGAAGTGGCTGAGCTAGCCCAAGAACTAGGAGCAAGTATTACCTTGGGGCGAGAAGGGATGAAGATTCAGCTTTAAGAAAGAACCATGGAAATCAAATTTATTGTCGATAGTAATGCTGGCAAGCTAGCCAGGTGGCTGCGGATGATGGGCTACGATGTTCTATTCTTTAACCACATTGGTGATGCCCAGCTTGTGGATATCGCCCTAAAAGAGGAAAGAATGGTTTTGACTAAAGACACTCAGTTGATAAGAAGGCGAGTGGTTACCAACGGGCAGGTAAAAGTTATTCTTATCCAAAGTGATGACCCCAAGGAACAATTGCATCAGATAGTAAATGAGCTAAAGCTGGACTGCCGCCTCAAGCAGTTTACCCGCTGCTTAGAGTGCAATCAAAAATTGTTGCCTAAGAGTAAGGAAGAGGTAAAGGAGCTTGTGCCGCCTTACGTTTTCCGCACTCAGACACAATATATGCAATGCCCTTCTTGCCTTAGAGTCTACTGGCGGGGGACTCATTGGCAGAGAATGAAGAGAGAGCTGGAAGGATTGGCAAAGGATTAAAGATATCGAGGTGGCTCTATAAGAATCGGCGATGACTAAAAATCTTGCCCATCAATTGGAGCAGTATCTGCCCTTCCAAATTCTTAATATAATTCGGGAGGCAGGTGAAGTAGCCAGCGAGCTAGGATTAAGGCTATATCTGGTCGGTGGGGTAGTGCGTGACCTTCTTCTGGGAAAAACTAGCCTTGACCTCGACCTAGTAGTAGAAGGTGAGGCTCCAAAGCTGGCAGGCTTGCTGGCACAGAAAAAAGGGGGAGAGATTATAGTCCATCGCCGTTTCGGCACTGCCAAGTTTCGCCACAATGATTTGAGCATTGATTTTGCTACCGCACGCACTGAAACCTATGCCCACCCCGGTGCTTTGCCTTCGGTGCGTCCCGGTTCAATAACCGATGACTTATCACGGCGAGATTTCACCATTAACGCCATGGCTGTTTGTCTTGAACCGGATAACTTTGGAAAGTTAGTCGACCCTTTTAGAGGGCAGGAAGACATAGAGCATAAGCTTATCCGTATTCTCCATGAAAGAAGCTTTATTGACGATGCTACCCGCATGTTGCGGGCTATTCGCTATGAACAGAGGTTTGACTTCCAGCTCGAATCGACTACTGAACAATTGCTGCGCCGAGACCTGGCAATGCTAAATACCATTAGTGGAGATAGGATGCGACACGAATTAGAGCTAATCTTAAAAGAGGAACATCCTGAGAAGCCGATACGGCGAGCTGCAGAGCTAGGTGTGCTCAGGGAAATATATCCTTCTCTTAAAGGTAATGGCTGGTTGAAGGAGAAATTCCAGCAAGCTCGGGCAAAAACTTACCCCATCCCTTTATCAGTTTACTTTACCCTCCTGGTTTACCACCTTAGTCCTGAGGAAGCAGAGGACTTTATCGCCCGCTTGAGGATACCAGGGAGAACAGCACAAGTAATACATAGTGCCCTTCGCCTTAAGGCGAATCTTCCCATTTTAGCTACTCCTGAGTTATCACCCAGCAGTATTTATCGCCTCCTCCAAGACTATTCCCCATCCTCCATCTTAGCTAATGCTATTGCTTCAGACTCGATTTTAAATCAACAGCGACTCAACCTGTACTTAGATAAATTGCGTTATGTCAAGACATCGTTAAACGGGGAAGCTTTACAGCAAATGGGGCTATCACCTGGTCCCCAATTAGGTGAAATACTAAGAGTATTGCATGAAGCAAGGCTAGACCAGAAAGTAAAGACCAGGAAAGAGGAAATAAAGCTAGTTCGCCACTGGCTGTCACAAGGGGGATGATTTGGAGCAGAGGTGCTGTGTCTGTGACGAAATCTTAGACCCGGATAATATGTCCCAGTGTAACCTTTGCGGCGGGTATTTCCATATGGCTTGGTCAGTTAAAGCCCAGGTGAAGGAATGTGGGCACTATTGGATGGATGAACAGTGCTGTGGTTTAGCGTTTATTTGCACTCTTTGCGAAGAAAAGCTCCAGATTGAAGTACCCCGCTGATACCCTAGCCTTTAGGCTAGGGAGTATCACCAGCTTTAGCCTCCAAGGGTGGGCTTTAGACCATTCACTTATAGTGGCATAAATGCCACACTTGGCACTCAAGTGAAGCTCCCTGTCCTGAAGGGCAGGGTCTCTAAAGCATCGAATCTTTAGTGGACAGAGACATCCACCCCTTAACTCAAATTTTCAATCCCCTAACCACTGCACTACTTCCTGAGGCATTTGCCGTAATCTTCCACTCCTCACCGTGCATCTCGGTAGGGATTGCAGAAAGACTACCCCATAAGGCTTTGTTTGTAAGCGTCGGTCAAGCACCACCATTACCCCACGGTCATGCCGACTACGGATAAGACGCCCAAATCCTTGCTTGAATCTGAGGGCTGCCTGAGGAAGCGCATATTGATTAAACGGGTCATCAAATAGCTCACAGCGAGCGGAAAAGACAGGGTCAGTAGGAACATTAAAGGGCAAACGAGCCATAACCAGAACGCTTAGCGCTTTCCCAACCACATCAATCCCCTCCCATAAAGAAGCAGTGCCCAGAAGCAGAGATTGGGGGTTAGCCTTAAAGCTATTTAGAAGTTGCTTCGGACTACCGTCTATCCCCTGTCCTAAAACGAGGATGCCTTCTTCCTCTAGCGAGGCTTTAATAGCTGTATAGGTGGTACGCAGAGCAGTGTGAGCGGTAAATAAAACTAGGGTACGACCTTGGGTCGCTCGACATAGCTCTATAAGCGCCTGCTCCACTACTTGTTGGTAACCGGCTTTATCTGGCTCGGGAATATCCTCAGGGAGGTAAATCATTGCCGAAGCTATATAATCGAAAGGTGCATCTATTACCAATTCACCGGCTTCCTTCAGCCCTAAAGACCCTTTGATATATTCTAAGCCACCCCCTGTGCTTAAAGTGGCACTGGTAAGTACAACGCAATCCTTCTGTGAAAATAGAGATTTCTCCAGCACCTGCCCAACCTGGAGTGGGGCAGCATGCAAACAAGGGCTGTCATCTTGCCCTCTAAGGGAAGCCCAGTAGATATGGTTTACCTCAGGACTGGCGATGATAGAATTTATCTGGCGCCGTAGCCCCCCAAGCTGCTGCCATAGGGAAGATATCTCCGCTAGTAAGCCGCTTAAATCTGAATCTCTCCTATTGGGCAAATCTTCCAACATACTATGAAGTTGGCTCAAACTCGCTTCAATATCCCCCAGTGCAAAGTTGAGATTTTCCCAGGAGAGTTCAATCTCCGCCCACTCCGGTTGACGGCGAAATTCCCGAGTGAACCTCAGATGACGTTCATAATCCCCTTGTCCTTTAGCACGGAGGTGGAAAAGGTAGGTAAGAACATCGAAGAATTGAGATATCCGACTCCGAGATACCTTTACTTGTTCTTCCAAGTCTCTAACCTTCTGCTCTATTTCCCTTCGCCTCGAGGAAGTGATGGAAGTAATCCGCAGATAATTCTGGAGATACAAGAGAAACCCACCCCGGTCATCAAAATGGTCGAGGTAATCATAAATATCGCGCTGGCTAACTTGATATCCTAATTGCTCAGTAGCCTCCTCTTCCAGATGATGAGCCTCGTCAATAACCAGATAATTATATTCAGGCAAAATCCCTCTGCTTTTGGTCAGGTCAGATAATAATAGGGCATGATTGACCACGATCAAATGAGCCCCCTCTGTTTTCTGACGTGCTCGATAAAGAAAACAGCTGCCGGGATAATAAGGGCAGCGTTCCATGACACAGTTATCCTCTGAGGCACAAATCCTGCTCCATAAAGAGGGCTCACTTCCAGAAAGACTAAGCTCGGCGCGATCACCAGTAGAAGTAGAGGAAAGCCAAACCAAAAGGTGGAGAAGAAACTTAGCTTCCTCCCAAGGCAACTTTGGAATTCTGCGCCAGGAATTCCATCGCCTGAGACAGAGATAATTGTGGCGACCCTTAAGCTGAGCTACCTGTAGTTCGGAATCTAGGCGGTGACTGTCTCCACCTAACGCCTGAAGCAAATCAGGAATATCCTTATTCATCAGTTGCTCTTGGAGGTTTATGGTATTGGTAGAAATGATGACATGGGCATTGTTATCTAAGGCAAAGAATATAGCTGGCAGCAAATAAGCTACTGTTTTGCCAATTCCGGTGCCCGCTTCGACAATGAGGTGCTTACTATCGCTCAATCCCTTGGCTACAGATTGCATCATAGAAACCTGCCCCGCCCGGTGCTCAAATCCAGGGAAAGCCTTTGCCATGGGACCACCCTCACTAAGAAGAGCACTCAGCCAGGTTAAATCTAAGGGTTTGCCGGGACGATAAGGGACAAGGGGATTCCTCTGACTTAAGTCCATGGTGCGCGGAGCAAAATCTGCTTCCCAGGCTTCTTTATCCCAGAGGGAGACCTTCCCCATTTTAGCTCTTTCTATCTCTAAGAAGAGGGGACGCCATGCCCAACCGGTAGCTATGGTTAAGCGAGTAATCTCAGCAATAAGGGGCAAGTCAAGCTGAGAGGCTTTGTCTAATAAGGCTAAGAATACCTCCTTAGCTGCCGTAGCATCAGCTAGAGCACGATGGTGCACAGGACAAGAGACCCCTAATTGCTTAGCTAACATGGGGAGACTATGGTCTAAAAGCTGAGGAAGGAGGATATTGGCTGCTTCTAAGACATCATAGGTAGTATTAGAGAGGGTAACCCCGTGACAACGAAGGAAATCAAGGTCAAAGGTGACATTTTGCCCTACAATAGGATGGTTTCCAATAAAAGAGATGAGCTCCCCAGCTACAACAGGGAATGACGGGGCAGTTTCCAAATCCTCAGGGATGATGCCAGTAAGACAGCGTATGCGGTAAGGAAGGGGGCAGCGGGGGTTGACCAAAGTATGAAAGGTATCGAGGACTTCTTTGCCCCGGAACTTGACCGCCCCTATCTCAATAATGCGGTCAACCTGGGGATTTAATCCCGTAGTCTCCAGGTCAACAGAAACATAGGTTTGCTCCAATTTAACCCCAGCCAAAAGGCAAATGTCGGAGGACTAAATCAAACAAGCTAACTCCGACATAGGCTTCAATAATATGACGAGGCAGCCGCCCCGCCCAGCAGAAAAGGAGAAACTTACCTACAGGGTATTTAAGGGCTCCGGCAGCTAGCCCAACAACATCAAATGGAAAGTAAACGAAGGCAAGAAAAAAAATGGTAATGCTACCATAACGCCTCATCCACCTCTCCGCTATCTCATACCTTTGAGAATACTGGGGGGCAATAACAATTCTACCAGTGTAGCCAGCATAGTAGGCAGTGATCTCGCCTAAGCTACCTCCAATACTTCCCACCACCCCTGCCCATACTTTGTTCAAATCCAAAAATTTGACTAGAAGAAGCCATAGAAGAGTGCCTGGGACAGGAACAAGGATGGTAAGGCTGCTTGTCAGGCAAATTAAGAAAATTGCCAGATAAGCATACCTCCCATACCGGGGGATAAATTCAGCCTTAAATTCTTCCTCGGAAGGGAAAAAGTGGCTTATAAGGACAGAAAGACCAATGACCACAATAAGTATAGCGGCTAATAATAAAATTACTTTTACCAGATTCCTCTTCCCTGGCATAGCAAAAACATGGCGTAGTTCAGTAAGGAATTCTTTTAACTTCAATAACTTATACCCTTTAAAAGTCATTATGAGACGGGAGGACTTAGCCAATGGGGCAAATAAGAGAGAATATGCTCAAGTACCCAGGTGTAGAAATAAGCGGCAATAAAAGCCCGCGGCAATCGCCCTAAGTAACAAAAGAGGAGAAACCTCCGCAGCGGAAACCTTAAAGTTCCGGCGGCAATACCGACAAAGTCAAAGATAAAAAGTGGTAGAAGAGCAAAAAGAAAAATACCCAAGTCACCATAACGTTTCATCCACCTCTCCACAATCCGATACCTTTCAAAACGCTGTAGATTGAGGAGGCGCTGCCCCCCGTAGCCCACGTAGTAGGAGGTAATCTCGCCTAAGGTACTACCTACACTGGCTACTAAGGCTACCCAAAAGGGACTGGCGGCTGCCGCCACGGCTACTGTAGATGCATCACCAAAACCAGCAAAAGGAGAAATAATGACACCCAAGCTAGATAGCAAATTTGCCACAAAAACGCCGAGGTAGCCAAATTTTTTGAACCACTCAGTCGGAAGGAAATGGATTACAACAGCGAAGAGAAAAACAAGACAGACAAATATAGTGAACAAAATAAGGAGTCCTACCGCTTTGCTCCAAGTGACTCGAGGTGCAGCAGCCCGGATATCTGTTAAAAGTTCCTCTATCTTTGGCTTTTCCATGTTTAAGACTTTCTTAAAGGTCAAACCGTCTGGGTTAAATAAGCTTCTATCCTTTCTCTCCTTAGCCGATGGCAAATCTCCTCACCTTGAATCCTGTCCTCCACTAAAGCAAAAAGAGCCGGACCAGCACCGGCTAAGTGAACTTCAGTAGCCCCGGCAGCCAAAAAACGCCTCCAATACTCCTCAAGCCCCGGAAAGAAAGAAAAAGCCACCCTCTCAAACACATTGTAGCAGAAGGAAGGAGTGAACTTTTTCCTCTGGCGCAGCAATTTAACCATTCTCTCGGTCGAATGCCCGGCAGTAAAATAAGAGGAGTCTAAGCTGGCATACATCTTTTCTGTTTTACCAGATACAGCGATAGGCGGTCTAATTAAAACAACCCAGGTTTTAGACAAAGAAGGCAAGATCGTTACCTTATCCCCCCGCCCTTCTACTAAGGCTGTCCTCCCACTATGGAGAAAGAAAAATATATCAGAACCTAAATTTGCCGCTATTTCTTGTAGTTTCTCGGCAGTGAGCTTTAATTCCCAAAGTTCATTAAGAGCTTGCAAAGTTACCGCAGCATCACTACTACCACCCCCTAGTCCACTAGCCAACGGAATTGATTTCTCCAGAGAGATAGCTACCCCGCTACTTGAACCTGTAAGCTCTTGCAACAATTTTGCCGCCCTACAAACTAGATTATTAGGAGAAACCAGCTCCGGGATATTGCAACTTAAAAAGATATGCTCCTTTAACTGAAAGGATAGTATATCGCAAAGGTCAATAGCTTGTACTACACTGGCAATTTCGTGATAACCATCCTGGCGCTTGCCGATAACCTCCATGGTGAGGTTAATCTTGGCATTGGCTTTCCATACCTTAATCTCAGACTCTAGTTCCATAACCCGCAACTACCTCGCACATCCTTGCCCATTCCTGAAGATTTAAAGTTTCAGCACGACGTTGGGGATTTATCATCGCCCTTTCTAAAAGGTGAGCTGCCTCCAGAGGTGATATGCCTAAGCCTTGAGCCAGGGCATTACGCAATTGCTTCCGTGGTGCACTAAAGCCAGCCCGAACCACGGCAAAGAACTTGCTGATTTCTGGCACCTCGACTGGAGGTCGCTCATAAAGCTTAATCTGCAGGATAATAGAATCGACTTTCGGAGGTGGGTAAAAGCTTAGTGATGGCACATGGGCAATAATAACCGGTTTACCATAGAACTGGACGCTAACAGCAAGTAAACTCATCTCACCAGGCTGAGCTACGATAGCCTCCCCCACCTCTTTCTGCACCATAACCACCATACTATGAGGTTTATGCGCTGCCTCAAGGAAATGGCGAAGGATAGCGGAAGTGATATAGTAAGGGATATTAGCCACTACCTTATAGCGAGGCAAGGTAACATTCTCAATTCCACTAGAATTTAAAAGCTCAATCGGGTCAGTCTGCAGTATATCAGAATTAATAATGCTCACATTAGGCAGCGGAGCCATAATCTCAGTCAGAGCAGAAGCTAATTTGGCATCTGCTTCAATAGCGATAACCCATCTTGCTTGTCTAGCCAACTCCTTAGTTAAAATGCCCAGTCCCGATCCAACCTCAATTACTATATCCTCGGGAGTAAGCTCAGCCGCTGAAACTATGCGGTGTAATACACGCCTATCAATTAGGAAGTGCTGCCCCAAGCTTTTCTTGGCTCGCAAACCAAAATGACGTAGTAAACCACTCGCTTGTCGAGGTAACCTTTCTTCTCCCATCATCGCTGCTAGCTTAATACTTTGATATGAAATGGCGCCTAAAGACCAATAGCCAACACCTCTTGAGCATTCTTATAGAGAACCTTCTCTACCACCTCAGGTTTATATCCTCCCGCCTCGAATTCCTCAAGCCAGCGCTTTGGATGAATCTCCGGATAGTCAGAACCAAACATAAATTTATCCTGCAACCGACCATTGATTTCCCGCTTAAGGGAATCAGGAAAGTATCTGGGTGCCCAGCCTGATAGGTCAGCGTAGACATTAGCCTTATGGAGCAGCACGGCAATCTGTTCCTCGATCCAAGGCCAACTGGGATGGATCATGATTATGGTAAGTTCAGGAAAGTCAGCCGCCACATCATCAATGTGAGGAATAGGTTTAGTATACTTCAAGTGATAGCCCCCTCCGCCCGGCATACCGGCTCCGGCTCCAGTAGTTCCAGTGTGAAAGGAAACCGGGATTTTCAATTCCAAACACTTCTCATAAAGAGGGTAAAATCGCCGGTCATTGGGGTAGAAACCCTGGAGTGCTGGCTGGAATTTAAGCCCAAACATGCCCAGTTCCTTGATGCATTTCCCTAGCTCTTTGATAGCTGCCTTTCCCTTCCAGGGGTCAATCATTGCCCAAGCTCCCAGAAAGGCATCCGGGTAGTCCTTCACCATCTGGGCGGCATGCTCATTCACCCCCGGAGTAGGATAACCTGTATTAGTCTCGGCATCCCATCCTATTATAAGGGCTTTAATGTCAAGGTCGATGAATTCTTGAGCCATTTCCTTCTCCGTTCTAATCCTCTCCCGAACTCTATAATACTTTTGGAGCATAATTCCAGCTTCTTTGCCAAACCTACGCTCATAAGTATTGTCCTTTGTACTTAGATGTGCATGAACATCAATAGCCCTCATCTTGATCCTCTTAGAAAGATTATTTGGGTCGTGCACCTACTTTCGACCCTGCTTTACGGCTTTCTGCTGCATGATAGCTCCGACCGGGTAGACCTATGGCACCCAGAAGCTACTATTTACCGCTGCTTCCTTCCGGACCTGACGGGGTTCATAGTGTTCTGCCGCAC
>CAZUZX010000009.1:0-1133 GCA_964624525.1 uncultured Dehalococcoidia bacterium
CAAACAACCTCCAGTAGGTCAAGGAGCTATATTTGGAGTTGTTTAGTTGTCATTGCGAGCGAAGCGAAGCAATCTCGTCATTATTTCCCCTCCCTGCCGAGATTGCTTCAGCACTTCGTGCTTCGCAATGACAGTTTGAGTCTGCTAAACGGTCTTGGTATTTGAACTATGTTTATGCCAAGAAGGTTGCTACTTGTGAGTAACGTTGACCTCATCATTTCTAGAGTGTAAAATATTTATACAGTGGCTGTTTTCACAGTGGAAAAAGTTCAATTGCTACAGACCCGCCAGGAACTCAAAATGCTCCTTCAGATGGAGCAGGCAAATCTACTGGAAATGCCGGTATGCCTCAGTGCATTTTGTGAAGAAGGAGAAGCCACGCTCAGATTAAGCATAGCCGGGACACTTGGATTTAGTAAAGCCATGGCTATCCATTCTTGTATGATATCTCAGACTGACTGTCCATGTGTTTTTACCAAAAGGGGCAATAACGAAATTCGATAATACGGGAGGTGAGTTAAGATGCGAATGCGTCGGTTTATGCATAAAAATGTCATTACAGTGCCTTCAGATGCTCCTATCCTTGAGGCTCAAAAGATTATGCACGAGCATCGGATTCGGCGTTTACCAGTGACTGAGGGTGGGAAACTAGTAGGCTTGCTAACCGAGCGAGACATGAGAGAAGCAATTATGCCATTCACTGGTGGTAACATAAGCACCTGGGAATTCAATTACATGCTGTCCAGAATGAAAGTGAAAGATGCTATGGTAAAGAATGTTATTACTGTGACCCCTGATACTCCGGTAGAAGAGGCTCTAAGTCTCGGTCCAAAGCATAAGATTGATACGTGGATTGTAGTTGATAAGGAAAAGGTTGTGGGTATACTTTCTACCACTGACTTGCTATACCTTATGAGCAATGTCTTTGGGTTTGGTAGCCCTGGAATACGGCTCCACGTTCATGGGTGTGGCAAGGGAGAGCCGGTGAGGAAGATCCTTGATACTATCTGCGCACATAAAGGAAACATTCAGACCATTTATCGCTTCATGCCTGAGGGGGCTAAGAAAGAGGATGTTATTATCCATCTTGAGCCTATGAACGCCACACCGATTGTAAAAGAGCTAAAAGCCCA
>CAZUZX010000009.1:1233-16989 GCA_964624525.1 uncultured Dehalococcoidia bacterium
AGAAGAAGTTCTTTTCAATTTCAATCACCGACTAAACACTGTATAATCCTCGGGATAGTGTAGGTAGCTATCTCTCTACTGCTACCGCCGCAAAGCACCACCACCAACCTCCCCTTACAAATCTTCTCAGCGGCAGCTTTGAAGATATTGGCTAACTTGGGGTGGCAATCCCTGGTCAGCCCGATATCCCCATACTCTCCCTGGGTGCCATCATAGCCGAAATTCCAGAATATAAGTTCTGGCTTGAATTTAGCGATCAGGGGCATAAAATTTTCCTCTACCTTGTTGAGGTATTCTTCATCTGGGATATAAAATGGGACTTTAATATTTATTTTGTTCTTCTGACTGGGGTAGTCGCTAGAACAGAAGCAAACGTAAAGCACCTCTTCGTCATCGGTAAAGATGTCCCATGTTCCATCCCCATGGTGTGAGTCAGTATCTCCGATAGCAAACTTTCTTGCCTTAAACTTTGCCCTAGCGTTTTCTATAGCTAAAGCAGCACCATTGAAGTAACAACCACCGCCAAAGGAATCCTTGCCAGCATGATGGTCTCCAAATCCAGTGAAAACAAAGGCATTATTTATCTCTCCTTGGAGAATCTTCTCTACCGCCTGAACAGTACCGCTGGCAGAGTATAGTACACCTTCATAAAGTCGACTTCTCTTTATCCGATCTATCATGCGTTTTGAGTGCACTTTAAGGAGTAGCTCCTCCCCTACTGGTTCCACCCCATGGGCTAGCTTTTTCTGATAAAGGGCATCATAGAAAACTACCCCTTCTTTATTCAGGATATCTCCCAAAGCAGTGGGGAAATCTTTCAGTCTTTCGCCTCTTTGGTAATGGAAGAAGATACCTGTCCTCTTCATTTTAAGCCCGAGGTAGAAAACACTTGGCTGAGCTATTATACCCTGAGGAGGGATAGGGGTAAATTGCTGTGGTATCATTGATGTTTATGTTATCCTCTGCTATTCTTATCCTGACTGAGAGGGATATTTGAGCTTCCATGGGTTACCTCCTTCGAGGAGGATTTATTTTGTGATGCTAGTAAGAATTTAGGAGGCTTACTTATGACTAACCTATATGTGGCATCTTGGGCACCCGGGGGAGGGAAGACTACCCTTTGTGTCGGCATTGGTAGGCATTTGCAGAACAAGGGTAAAAGGGTAGGTTACCTTAAACCCGTGCTATTGCCTCCTGCCGGAACCTCTCCAGGCATGGATAAGGATGCCCAATTTATTCATCAAGTTCTGGAGCTAGACGAACCAGTAGAGCGTCTTTGTCCCCTTCGTTGGGTTGAGTTACGTGAGGAAGATTTTCCCCATAAATTAAGACAGGCTCATAGTGTGGTGGCTAAGGATAAGGACATAGTTTTGCTGGAGGGGTGGGGTGAGTTAAGGGGTACTGAAGTCCTTCAGCTCTCGTCTCAGATAGTAGATATCGTAGATGCTAAGGTGATTATTGTGGTGCCCTATTCTACTGACTTGCCTTGGGAAAAGATAACCTTCTCTATAAGGAAGTTTGCCCCGCGTCTTTTAGGGATAGTAGTCACCAAGACTCCAAAAGCAAGGATGGAATCAGTACGTGCTAGGATGATTTCGTTATTCGGTAAAGATGGTGTCAGAATTCTTGGCGTCCTACCTGAGGAGCGGCTACTGCTCACGGTTAGTGTGGCTGAGCTGGCTGAGTATCTCCAGGCAGAGGTTTTGTGCTGCCCTGAGGCATCAAGTGAGTTAGTGGAGAATCTAATGATTGGGGTGCTGGGTGTTGATCCCGGTGCAGATTACTTTGCTCGCAAGGCTAACAAGGCAGTGATAACCGGTGGTGAACGACCTGATATTCAATTGGCTGCCCTGGCTACTTCTACCAAGTGTCTTATACTTAGTGATGGCAAAGCCCCCATCCCTCAAGTGCTTCACTGGGCAGAGGACAAGGGTACGTCTATCCTTTCAGTAAAGCAAGACATACCATCTATAGTAGCCAGTATTGAGGGGCTCTTTCTTCAGACTAGATTTCAACAGTCAAAGAAGCTGGAGAAGTTGGCACAGATTTTAGAGCAGCACTTTGACTTTAATACGCTTTATCAAAGCTTTGTGGCGTAATGTTCGCTTCTTCATCCATACAGTTTCTCTTTGCCTCTATCCCGTAAATGTGGTCTGACAGTTGGCACCTTCCAAAGCAAAACTGAAATAGAAAGTTTACTTAAGTAAAAAATGAATCGTGTTCGATCGTGGCATCGCTTACTGAGAGGAATTGGTCTTTTCCTTTTTGTCATCCTCGTTGGTGTTATCGGTTACAGGGTCATTGAAGGCTGGTCCTTTTTAGATTCGCTTTTTATGACTGTAATAACTTTAACCACTGTAGGGTATAGTGAAGTCCACCCCCTATCACCGGCAGGCAGGATTTTTAGTATTATTTTAATCCTTGGTGGTGTTGGCAGTACCCTATATATTTTAAGTACTTTAGTCCCCTATATGCTTGAGACAATTGGAACAGAATTTGGTATTCAGCTCGGGAGGCGACGCATGGAAGCTAACATTGAAAAACTAGACAACCATTTTATTCTATGTGGTTATGGTCGGGTAGGACAAGAAATAGCCGGCGTGTTTAAGCGGGAGGGGATTAAGTTTGTGGTTATCGATGTTGATGAAAAAGTCGTGGATAAAGCTCAGCAAGATGGATACTTGGCAATTCTGGGGAATGCTACTGAGGATGAAGTTTTGCGCAAGGCGAGGATAGAACAGGCTCGTGTCTTAGTCGCCGCCTTGGGGAGTGATGCCGATAATACCTATCTTACTCTTACCGCTCGGGGATTAAAACCTGACCTCCATATTGTAGCTCGGGCTGATAGTGAAGAAGCAGCTAAGAAACTCCAGCGTGTCGGTGCGGGACATATTGTCCCTCCTCATATCCTTGGTGGTCGGCGTATGGCTATGCTGGCAGTGCGCCCTACAGCCGTTGATTTCGTAGAAACCATCCTTTTCTCCAGGGAGCAGGAATTACTCTTAGAAGAGTTAGAAATAAAAGAAGATTCAGTCCTGTCACAGCTTACTGTGGGGGATATAGAAGAACGCTTCCCCGGAGTGAGAATACTAGCAGTAAGAAAGAAAGACGGTACCTTATTATCTAACCCTGTCCCGAAAACTATTCTTAAAGACAGTGACCGGCTAGTTACCTTCGGCACTGCTCAGCAATTGCAAGCTTTAGAGAATTGCTGCCAATAGTGACGTGTTGAATCCTTTAACTAGGTAACCTAGCTTGCACCTCTTAAGCTATTTCGGTAATAACCAGACCATATCTTAATTAATTTCGGTTACTTTTTGCGTGGTTTGATTCAACTTCTTGACGCTTACGATAATTAATGATAAATTAATGCTTTAGTGTTTTTAGGAGAATAGGATGCCTACAATCAACCAACTTGTTCGGGGGGGGCGGAGGAAGGTCATGCGGAGGACTAAAGCTCCGGCGCTACACTTGAATTTTAACATACTCAAGCGCCGGGCAATACGAAACAGGGGTTCTCCGCAAAAGAGGGGGGTCTGTATCCAGGTGAGGACAATGACTCCTAAGAAGCCTAATTCTGCCTTACGCAAAATTGCCCGGGTGCGGCTAACTAATGGTATGGAGGTAACTGCCTATATTCCTGGCGAGGGGCACAACCTTCAGGAACACTCTGTGGTTCTGATTCGGGGGGGGCGTGTCAAAGACCTGCCGGGAGTGCGTTACCACATTATTCGTGGCACCTTAGATGCTGGAGGTGTGGTCGGTCGGCAACAAGCTCGTAGCAGGTACGGAGCAAAGCAAGCCAAGGGCTCGGGAACTTAAGCTCTGGGAATTAGCCAGAAAGTAAAATGGCTAGTGTTAGTTAAGAGAAATGCCCGAGCCCTTTTGTGATTTGGAGGCAGAGGAATGCCAAGACGGGGTAGAGTAGTAAAAAGAGAAGTACCCCCTGACATCATGTATAGTAGCCAGCTAGTGACTAAAGTAGTCAATAAGGTAATGAAATGGGGGAAGAAAAGTACGGCGGAGCGAATTGTTTATACTGCCCTTGAGCTTGCTGCCGGGCAAATGAAGAAATCTCCGGTTGATATTTTGGAACAAGCGGTGAAGAATGCCACCCCGCTCCTTGAGGTTAAACCTCGTCGTGTTGCTGGGGCTACTTATCAGGTGCCTGTAGAAGTTAGAGGTGATCGGGGTACCTCACTGGCAATACGCTGGCTATTAAGTTCAGCTAGAGCGCGGGGTGGCAAGTCGATGGTGGAAAAGCTTGCCGCTGAAATTGTTGATGCCGCTCAAGGTCAGGGAGCCACAATCAAAAAGCGTGAGGATACCCGTAAAATGGCTGAGGCAAATAGAGCTTTTGCCCACTTCCGATGGTAGGGGGGTCAATTTATCATGTCTTATCCTATGTCAACTGCCTTTCCTGAGTTAGAGGTGTTTGAGGCAAAGGTTAGACCTATGTCTGGGGCTTTTCCTTTAGAGCGGATACGAAATATTGGCATAATTGCTCACATAGACGCTGGTAAGACCACTATTACCGAGAGGATGCTTTATTATACCGGTCGCACCTATAAGGTTGGGGAGGTAGATGAAGGAACAGCGGTGATGGACTGGATGGAGCTGGAGCGTGAACGAGGGATTACTATCACTGCTGCGGCTACTACCTGCTATTGGCAGGAACATGGTATTAATATTATTGATACCCCAGGGCATGTAGATTTTACTGCTGAAGTAGAACGCAGCTTACGAGTGCTTGACGGGGGAGTAGTGGTCTTCGATGCGGTAGCTGGTGTCCAGCCTCAGTCAGAGACCGTATGGCGTCAAGCAAATAAGTATCAGGTCCCTCGGATTTGCTTTATTAATAAGATGGATCGGACAGGGGCTAATTTCTATCGCACTGTGGCTATGATAGAGAAAATTCTTGCTGCTAAGGCATTGCTTATTCAATTACCTTTGGGTGAGGAGAAATCCTTTGAGGGGATTATCGATTTAGTGGAAAGCAAAGCCTGGACTTTTTCAGAGGATATCAATTCTTCACCCGTTGAGTTAGATATTCCTCAAGATTACAGGGCAAAGGTTCAGGAGCAACGGAGGATATTAATCGAGAGATTAGCCGAAGAGGATGATGAACTTATGAAAGCTTATGTGGAGGGGCATACTCTAGGTGCTTCAGACATCAAAGCAGCTTTACGGAGAGCTTGTGTGGCTAATAGGGTAGTACCCGTTCTCTGTGGTAGTGCTTTAAAGAATAAAGGTATCCAACCACTGCTGGATGCTGTAGTGAATTATCTTCCTTCCCCTTTAGATGTACCCCCTATTGAAGGTATCAACCCCAGAACAGGGGAGTTAGCTACTCGCCCGACTAGTGAATCAGCACCTTTCTCCGCCTTGGCTTTTAAGGTAGTTTCTGATCCCTTTGTCGGAAGGCTAGTATATTTGAGAGTGTATTCAGGCAGAGTGAAAACCAGGACTCAGGTATTTAACTCTACTAGGGGTCGGAAAGAACGCTTGGAAAGATTGCTTCGTATGCATGCCAACCACCGGGAGGAGATTAGCGGGGTTGGTGCCGGTGGGATTGCTGCTGCTGTGGGTCTAAAGAATACCTTTACTGGTGATACGCTATGTGAGTCCTCTAAGCCTATCCTTCTCGAATCCATACGTTTCCCTGAGCCAGTAATCTCAGTTGCCATCGAGCCTAAGACTAAAGCTGACCAAGATAGAATAGGAGATGCTTTAGGGAAATTAACCCAAGAAGACCCCACTTTTAAAACATACTATGACCAAGAGACAGGGCAAACTATAATCTCGGGCATGGGAGAGCTTCACTTAGAGGTTCTCTTAGAGCGCTTGCGGCGTGAGTTTAAGGTGGAAGCAAAGATAGGGAACCCTCAAGTATCTTACAAGGAAACAATCACTAAGTCAGTGCAAACTGAGGGGAGATTCATTAAGCAGTTTGGAGGGCGGGGGCAGTATGGTCATGTTTGGCTCAGGCTTGAGCCTGGGGAGGGAGGTAGCGGTTTTCAGTTTATCAGTCAAATCCGGGCAGGGGTTATCCCCAAGGAGTTTATCCCGGCAGTGGAAGCAGGGGTAAAGGAGGCTTTGGAGAGAGGGGTGTTAGCTGGCTATCCTATAGTTGATATTAAGGCAACCCTTTATGATGGTAGTTTTCACGAGGTTGACTCCTCTGAGATAGCTTTCAAAATGGCTGGATCAATTGCTTTAAAGGAAGGAGTGCGTCAAGCCAACCCAGTGCTTCTTGAGCCGATTATGAAGTTAGATGTGGTTACCCCGGAGCAATTCCTGGGCGATATACTTGGAGATATTAATGCCCGAAGAGCTCATATCGAGGGTATTGAAGTCCAAGATGATATCAGGGTAATTCATTGTCTCGCCCCCTTAGGAGAGACTTTCGGCTATGCTACTACACTCCGCTCCTTGAGCCAAGGAAAGGCCACCCATTCGATGGAGTTTCACCATTATCAGGAATTGCCTTCAGCTTTATTGGAGCAGATTATTACTAAAGCTAAGGGGAGAGTAGTCTGAGATGCCTAAGCAGAAGATCCGTATTAAGCTAAAATCTTTTGACCATAAGGTGCTAGACCAATCGGCAGCACAGATTGTGGAGACGGCGGAGAAGACTGGAGCACGAGTCGCTGGACCAGTGCCTCTGCCGACACATATTCAGAAGTTCTGTGTTCTTTGCTCCCCTTTTATTGATAAAGACTCACGGGAGCAATTTGAGATCCGCACCCATAAGCGTCTCATTGACATTCTGGAACCTACCTCTAAAACTATTGAGGCTTTAACCCGGTTAAATTTACCCTCAGGGGTGGATGTGGAGATAAAATTGTAAAAGGAAAGCCATATGCTCTCTGGACTTGTAGGTAAAAAGTTAGGCATGACCCAGATATTTGAAGACGATGGAACCTTAGAGGCGGTGACTGCTATTGAGGCTGGTCCCTGTTGGGTGACCCGAATTAAGACAGTGGCTAATGACGGCTATAATGCAGTACAGCTTGGTTTTGGTGAAACCAAGCGGCTCAATTCCCCAGAAAAGGGACATCTTAAAGGTGTAGGACGTCAACTTAAATACCTCAGAGAATTTAGGGTTGATGCCCCTGACTCTGTCGAATTAGGGCAGAAGATAGATGTGGGTATCTTTAAAGCAGGCGATCGGGTTGACATCATTGGAGTATCTAAGGGCAAAGGCTTTGCTGGGGCTGTAAAACGATACCACTTTGCGGGAGGACCTAAAACCCACGGTCAGTCAGATCGTCATCGCGCCCCCGGTTCTGTTGGTGCTACTACCTTCCCGGGAAGGGTACTTAAGGGAACACGTATGGCGGGACATATGGGGGATAAACAGGTAACGGTATGCAATCTAAAAGTGGTTCGGGCAGATCCAGGACGCAATCTTCTCCTAGTTGAGGGTGCTGTGCCTGGTGCTATAAATGGGCTCTTGCTTATTAGAAAATCGAATAAAGGCGAATAGGGATAATGCAAGTTACGGTTCGGAATACTTCGGGGCAAATTATTGACCGAATTGAAGTGGGCGATAGTATTTTTGCCGTATCCTTTAATGAGGCGGTGGTACACCAAGCGATGGTGAGGCAGTTAGCTAATGCCCGCCTGGGAACGGCAGATACTAAAACAAGGGGTGAGGTCTCCGGGAGTACCAGGAAGCTTTACTCCCAGAAGCACACTGGACGGGCACGGCGGGGGAGCATAAAATCACCCCTCCTCAGAGGTGGGGGGATAGTCTTTGGTCCTCACCCGAGGAATTATAGGCAAAGAATGCCTAAGAAAATGCGCCGCTTAGCCCTAAGATGTGTACTCTCAGCTAAAGCCTTTAGTGGAGAACTGGTAGTGGTGGAACAATTTGGGCTAACACGGCCGAAAACAGCAGAGATGGCACAGATGTTAAAGGCACTAGGGGTAGATTCTTCAGCACTTATCGTTACTGCTGAGCCTGAAGTCAATGTAATCAGATCAGCTTGCAATCTACCAGGAATAAAGACGCTACCGGCATCTTTACTCAATGTTGTTGATCTTCTCTCTCACAAATTTTTAGTAATAACTGTAGCCGGGATTCAGAAGGTAGAGCAGATCTGGGGGAGAGGACCGTTTGCCCCACAGCAGGGTATAGAAAATGCATCTTTATGAAGTATTGCGCCGCCCTATAATCACTGAAAAGAATACTGCTCTTCAGGGGCAAAACAAATATGCCTTTGAAGTAGCGGTGAAAGCTAATAAGCATCAAGTTAAGCAGGCGGTGGAGAAAGCCTTTAATGTGAAGGTAGTGGCAGTGAACATAATAACTGTTCCTGGCAAGACACGACGAATAGGGAGACGCCAGGTGAAGACCTCCCCATGGAAGAAGGCAATGGTTACCCTTGAAGCGGGGCACAAGATTGAGTTTTTTGCCGGCGTTTAAGGTGAGAAGAAAAGATGGCGCTGAAAGTATTTAAACCTACCTCTCCGGGAAGAAGAGGTATGACTGGCTCCACCTTTGAGGAGATCACTAAAAAAGAGCCAGAGAAGTCCTTGGTTGTGCCTTTAAAGAGGAAAGCAGGGCGTAATAATCAAGGCAGGATAACAATACGTCATCGTGGTGGTGGCGCTAAGCGTAAGCTCCGCATTATTGATTTTAAGCGGGATAAAATTGGCATCTCTGCTGAGGTGTTAGCTGTTGAATATGACCCCAATCGCTCCGCTTATATTGCATTAGTTCAGTATGCTGATGGTGAGAAGCGCTATATTCTTGCCCCTTTGGGTTTAGTAGTGGGGGATATTATTTCCTCAGGTTCTGATGCTGAGTTGAAAGTAGGCAATACCTTGCCTTTGAAGCAAATTCCTATTGGCACAGTAATTCACAATATTGAGCTTCAGCCAGGCAAAGGAGGGCAATTAGGACGCAGTGCTGGGGCTGCGGCGCAGGTTATAGGTCGGGAGGACAGTTATACCTTGGTGAAGTTATCTTCAGGCGAGGTGCGCCGGATCCTCGGTGCATGTATGGCTACTATCGGACAGGTGGGTAATGTAGACCATCAGAATATCCGCTTAGGTAAGGCGGGGCGTAAGAGGTGGCTCGGTTGGCGCCCCACTGTAAGAGGCTCAGCAATGAGCCCTCGGGACCATCCCCATGGTGGTGGGGAAGGAAGGTGTCCCCGTGGAATGCCGCCTAAGACACCCTGGGGTAAACCAGCCTTGGGTCATAAGACTCGTAGAAATAGAACGAGTGATAAAATGATTGTGGAACGGAGAAAGTAGAGGAATGGGAAGATCAACAAAGAAAGGACCCTTTGTCGATGCTAAGCTAATGAAGAAGGTGGAAACGATCAATCGTGGGGGTGAGAAAATAGTGATAAAGACATGGTCTCGCGCCTCTACTATTGTTCCCCAGATGATAGGAAATACTATCGCCGTGCATGATGGAAGAAGGCACGTGCCTATTTTTATTACTGAGAATATGGTGGGACACAGACTAGGTGAGTTTGCCCCTACTCGTACCTTTAGAGGGCATACGGCGAAATCGGAAAAGGCTATCCAGAGGAAGAAGGAGTAATGGAAGTAAAGGCGGTAGCTAAATATGTGGGCATATCTTCTCAGAAGCTATGCCTGGTAGCAGATAGAGTACGAGGAAAGAAGGTGGATGAAGTCCTAGCCCTGCTTAACCTCTTCCCCACCCCGGCAACTCGCGCTGTTGCCAAGGTGATAAGGTCGGCTGCTGCAAATGCTGAGAATAATTTCCAAATGTCTCCTGCTGAGTTAAGGATTGTGAAGATTTTTGTCAGCCAGGGTTCTACTTTGAAAAGAGCCCGTCCCCAGGCGCGAGGGCGAGTAAGCCCTATTCTTAGGCACTCCAGCCACATTACGGTCATTGTTGATATGGAGGAATAATTGGGACAAAAGGTTCATCCTATAGGCTTTAGAATTGGCATTATTAATGATTGGCGTTCCAAGTGGTATGCGAGTAGGCACTATACTCAGTTTGTGCAAGAAGATATTCGCATCCGTAAGGCGATTGAGGCAAGTAACCCTGAGGCAGGCATCTCCAGAATAGACTTGGAGCGCTGGGCAAATGAAGTAATAGTAACTGTCTATACTGCCAGACCAGGTGTTGTCATTGGGCGGGGGGGGCAGCGGGTAGACGAGTTACGACGTTCTCTCGAAGGCATTGCTGGAAAGCGAGTTCAATTGAACATACGGGAGATTCGTGAGCCTGAACTTGATGCTTACTTAGTAGCTAAGAGTATGGCCGGGCAAATTGAACATCAAATTTCTCATCGGAGGGCTATGAAGCGGACAATTGCCCGCACTATGCAAGCTGGTGCCAAAGGAATAAAGATAATCTGCTCTGGGAGGCTTGCTGGTGCTGAGATAGCACGTACCGAGACCTTGCGTGAAGGGCGGGTGCCTCTCCATACACTGCGTGCTGACATCGATTATGGCGTTACTGAGGCATGCACTAGATTAGGGCGCATTGGAGTAAAGGTTTGGATTTATAAGGGGGATGTTCTTCCCCAGCTTGAGGAGTTAGGAGTGGAAGTTCCTCCACCTACTGCCGAAGTAGCTGGCAAGGAGGGGGGGGAACCAGAAGAAGGAGAGCCGAAGGATAAATTGTTAATCGAGGTAACAGGCGATGTTACAACCGAAGCGAGTAAAATATCGGAAAGCACATAGAGGCCGGCGCAAAGGGACAGCGCAAGCCGGAAACACCCTCGTTTTTGGGGAGTTTGGGCTTCAGGCGGTAGAAAGTACTTGGCTTACTGCTAGACAGATTGAGGCAGCACGCCGAGCTATTATTCACTATCTTCGCCGCGGGGTCAAGCTATGGATTCGTGTTTTCCCTGATAAGCCGGTGACTAAAAAGCCAGCAGAGACGCGCATGGGGAGTGGCAAGGGCAATCTGGACCACTGGGTAGCGGTAGTCAAGCCAGGAAGAATGCTCTTTGAAATCAGTGGTGTTAAGGAAGAGCAAGCTAGGGAAGCAATGCGCCTTGCCTCCCATAAGCTTCCTATTAGGGCTAAATTCATAGCCAAAGAAGGTGCTGAGTGAGACCGGAGGAAATTCGCGCTCTCGGAGATGAAGAGCTGAGAAAGCAGCTTGAGGAAGCTCACCAAGAGCTATTTAATCTCCGTTTTCGCTTGGCTACTAGGCAACTCGTAAATCATCGTGAGATTCGGAAAGTAAAGAAGAAGATTGCCAGAATGATGACCATTAAGCGTGAAAGAGAGCTGGTAGTGAGGTAGGTATTGTATTATGAAGAAGTTCCGAGTCGGACAGGTAGTGAGTAATAAGATGGATAAAACGGTAGTGGTAGCTGTGGAATCAGTTAAATCACATCCTCGGTATGGGAAAACTATTAGGCGCCAGATTAAACTCAGGGCACATGATGAGAATAATATCTGTCAAGTAGGGGATGTAGTAAGAATTGGGGAGACCCGTCCTCTCTCTAAAACCAAACGGTGGCGGGTGGTGGAAATAATGTCCAGCGAAGAAGTAGCTGAAGTCCAGCCAAGTGAGATTGGTCAGGACTTACCTGTGACTAGCGAGGAGAAATGATTCAGACCTATAGTAGACTTAAAATAGCCGATAATACTGGGGCGAAAAGTATTATGTGTATTAATGTGCCCGGGGGTACAAGGCGTAGGTATGCCCGCGTGGGCGATGTCATTGTTGCTGCGGTGAAACAAGCAATGCCAAGGGGAGCAGTAAAGCAGGGGGATGTAGTGCGAGCCGTCATTGTGCGTACTGCCAAGCCTTATCGCCGCCGTGATGGCTCATATATCAGATTCGACGATAACGCTGCGGTAATCCTCACGGAGCAAAATAATCCTAAAGGGACTCGCATCTTTGGACCGGTAGCTAGAGAACTCCGAGAGAAGAATTTTACCAAGATTATCTCATTAGCACCGGAGGTGCTTTAAAAGGGGCTGGTATGAAGATTCGCAAGAACGATGCTGTGTTGGTTATTAGTGGCAAGGATAAAGGGAAAAAGGGTAAAGTGCGTTATGCCTTTCCTGATAAGGGACAAGTAATAGTGGAAGGCATCAATATGATTAAAAGGCATACCAAAGCCCGGGCTGTAACAAGACAAGCGGGCATCCTCGAGAGGGAAGCTCCTCTGCACTCATCTAAGGTGATGTTAATTTGCGGCAAATGCAACCGCCCCACTCGGGTAAGTTTTCGCTTTCTAGAGGATAGAAAGAAAGTTCGTGTCTGTTCTTCTTGTCACGAGGTGATTGATTAGCTATGGGGTCAAAAATTGTCCGTCAAGAGAGTGCTAATCTACCCAGACTAAAGGAGAAATATCGTCGGGACGTTGTGCCTACCATGATGGGCGATTTTGGTTATAGTAACGTGATGCAAGTGCCGCGGTTGGAGAAGATAGTGATTAATATTGGTCTAGGAGAGGCGATTCAAAACCCAAAAGCATTAGAAATGGCGAGAAAGGATTTATCTGCCATTTCAGGACAGTATCCAGTTACTACTCGTGCCAAGAAGTCAATTGCTAGCTTTAAGCTGCGGGCTGGCATGCCTATTGGGATGATAGTGACCCTGCGAGGTAGACGGATGTATGAATTCCTGGATAGGCTGATTAATGCTGTTCTACCCCGCATCCGAGATTTTCGTGGTGTGCCGCGGAATTCCTTTGATGGAAGGGGTAATTATAGTCTGGGTCTCAAAGATCAGCTTAGTTTCCCTGAAATTAGCTATGACGAAGTAGAGAAAGCTCGCGGGCTTGAAGTTACCATTGTAACCACGGCAAATTCTGAGGAAGAAGGCAGGCGTCTTTTGGAGCTCTTGGGGATGCCCTTTATGCGAGGCTGAGGAAGAATGGCTAAGATATCTAAAATTGTAAAGTCGCGGCGACTTCCTAAATATAAGGTTCAACAGCATAATCGATGTCAATTATGTGGTAGACCCCGTGCTTATATGCGTAAGTTTGGGTTGTGTCGCATTTGCTTCCGAGAGTTGGCTCTGAGAGGTGAAATTGCCGGGGTAAGGAAATCGAGCTGGTGAGATATTTAGTATGACTACTACTGATCCTATTGCCGATATGCTGACACGAATAAGGAATGCTACTATGGCAAAGCATGAACTTGTCTTAATACCCTGGTCTAAGATGAAATTAGCTATAGTGAAGATTCTCAAGGAAGAGGGTTTTATCGACAATTATGAGGTGCTGCGAGGTAAACCGGGGCGGATGATCAAGATATACCTCAAGTATACTGACAAAAAGCAACCAGCTATTTTGGGTCTGAGGCGTGTAAGCAAGCCTAGTCTGAGAGTCTATGTCCAGAGGGCGGAGATTCCCCGAGTTTATGGAGGGTTAGGCATTGCTATCCTTTCTACTCCTAAAGGTGTGATGATAGGGCAGCAGGCATGGAAACAGCGCCTTGGTGGTGAATTGTTGTGCTATGTGTGGTGACATAGTTGGAGAGAGTGAATTGGTGAACTTGCCATGTCTAGAGTAGGACGACTTCCGATACCCTTGCCGCAAGGTGTAGCAGTCGATATTCAAGGGAACGAGGTAACTGTAAAGGGACCAAGGGGAGAATTGCGTCGTTCCTTTAACTCAGCGATGTCTATCACTCTGGAAGATAGAAACTTAATAGTTTCTCGCCCGAGTGATGCGAAAATTTATCGCTCCCTACATGGGCTGACTCGTGGTCTCTTGGCTAACATGGTAAAGGGGGTGGATAAGGGTTTCGAGAAGGCTTTGGAGATTGTCGGTATTGGTTATCGGGCTCAGAAAGCTGGTGATAAACTAGTGCTTCAGGTAGGCTATGCCCACCCGGTAGAAATATCACCCCCCACGGGCATATCTTTAGCAGTGGAGGGAACAAATCTTATTAAGGTTTCCGGTATAGATAAGGAATTGGTAGGTGAAGTAGCAGCTAGGATTCGTGCTGTGCATCCCCCCGATTCTTACAAAGGTAAAGGGATTAGATATTCGGGGGAGAAGGTTCGCCTTAAGCCTGGCAAAGCAGGCAAGGCAGTGGGAAAGAAAAAGTAGCTTATGATTTTGAGAAGTAATCTCAAAGCACGACGGAGGAAAAGACATATCCGTGTCAGAAAAAAAGTGGCAGGGAACCAAGCCACACCTCGGTTGTGTGTTTTCCGTAGTCTAAATCACATTTATGCTCAGGTTGTAGATGATGAAAAGGGACACACTGTATCGGCTACCTCTAGTCTTGATCCAGAAATAAAAGCCAATGTGAATGAGAAAACGAAAAGTGGTGTGGCTGGATTGGTGGGTTCGTTAATTGCTAAGCGAGCGATAAGCAAAGGGATAACCCAAGTCGTGTTCGATCGAGGAGGATATAAGTATCATGGTCGGGTTAAGGCTTTAGCTGAGGCAGCTAGGGAGGCAGGATTACAGTTTTAAATCGGATGATGCGATGGAGCAAGAGAGATTAGAAGTCAAGGAATTAGAGTTAAGAGAGAGGCTGGTCTATATAAATCGTGTTGCTAAGGTAGTTAGGGGGGGGAAGCATTTAAGATTTAGTGCCTTGGTAGTAGTTGGCGACGGTAATGGTCGGGTGGGTTTTGGCACAGGCAAGGCAAATGAAGTTTCCCAAGCGATTCAAAAAGCCGGCACCAGTGCCAGGAAAAATTTAGTTAAGATACCCTTAGCCGGAACTACTATCCCACATGAAATCATGGCTAAGTTTGGCGCAGCAAAGGTCTTCCTTAAACCAGCGGCACCAGGTACGGGTGTTATTGCAGGTGGCAGCGTTCGAGCTGTGCTCGGAGTGGCTGGGGTAAAGGACATTCTTACTAAATCTCTGGGTAGTTCTAATCCGATAAATGTGGTCAAAGCAACCATACTTGCCTTAAGCCTTCTGCGGGAACCAGCAAAAGTGGTGGCGGAGCGGAAGGGATCGTTAAGTACTAAAGAGTCAGGGAAGGGTGGCTAAGTTATATATTACTTGGGTCAAGAGTGATATCGGTTATGCTAAAGGCCAGAGGATGACCCTTAAAGCCTTGGGGCTGCGGCGTTTACATCAAAGTGTAAAACACGATGATTCTCCGTCAATCCGTGGCATGATTACCAAGGTAAGACATCTGGTCGAAGTAGAGGAGGTCGAAGAGTAGTGGTGGGGCAGCATGAGCTAGTTCCGCCTTCAGGTTCAAAACATCGGAAGAAACGCATTGGGCGTGGGTTGGGGAGTGGTCATGGCAGGTATTCAGGTCGAGGTATTAAGGGGCAAAAGGCACGCAGTGGTGCTGGTATCCACCCTTACTTTGAAGGAGGACAAACGCCTTTAGTGAAACGCTTGCCTCACAAGCGTGGCTTCTCCAATATCTTTAGGATTGAATATTCTATCGTCAATGTAGGCAGGCTTAATACATTTAAACCCAGTAGCGTGGTTGACCAAGAAGAATTATTAAGAGCTGGGCTAATAAAGCCTAAAAAACCGGTAAAGATTTTGGGTGCTGGTAAATTAGGTATCCCCCTTATAGTGAAAGCTGATAAGTTCTCAGCTACTGCCAGGAGGAAAATTGAGACCGCTGAGGGGAGAGTGGAGGTAAGGAGTGCAGCGGAGGCAGGCTAGACCACGTCTTGTTCAAGCAATGATAGATGTCTTTCATTTGCCTGACCTGAGGCGCAGGCTTCTCTTCACCCTGGGTATCTTGGTAATTTTTCGTTTCGTAGCTCATATTCCTGTCCCTGGGGTTGATCTTGATGCCTTGAGTGAAGTTTTTAAGAGTAATCAATTGCTGGGGATGCTTGACATATTCAGTGG
>CAZUZX010000009.1:17089-22193 GCA_964624525.1 uncultured Dehalococcoidia bacterium
TGAGTGAAGTTTTTAAGAGTAATCAATTGCTGGGGATGCTTGACATATTCAGTGGTGGAGCAATGCGTAACTTTAGTATTGCGGCTATGGGTGTCTATCCTTATATCACTGCCTCCATCGTGATGCAATTGCTGGTGCCAGTTATCCCTCGATTGCAAGCCCTTTCCAGAGATGAGGCAGGAAGAAATAAGGTCAACCTCTATACTCACTGGCTTACTGTGCCCTTGGCTGCTCTCTCGGGTTATGGGCAACTAGTGCTTCTCAGGCATGAAGGCGTACTCACCCAAACAGGCATCCTCCCTACCACAGCTATAATCCTGTCTCTAACCGCTGGCACAGTATTTCTCGTCTGGTTGGGTGAGCTTATTACCGAGCGGGGCATTGGTAATGGCGTTTCTATAATAATCTTTGCTGGCATTGTAGCTGGTTTGCCAGACATGGTGGGTCGAGGTTTCCTAGCCGGGGAGAACTTGGGGCTAATTGCCTTTGCCATATTAGGTTTAGCCACGGTGTTATTCATCGTCATCTTCACTGAAGCACATCGCCGTATCCCGGTACATTATTCTCGGAGTGTTTTCCGGGGAAGGCGGATGTATCGGCAGTCAGGGTCAACTCATATCCCCCTGCGGGTGAATACAGCGGGGATGATACCGCTCATTTTCGCTATGTCGCTGGTAATCCTGCCCGGAACTATAGCCAGCTACTTTAGCGGAGCTTCAGGATTTGGTGGTAGTGTAGCTAGCTTTTTCCAAGGCTGGACTGACCATTGGAGTTACTGGTTGGTTTATTTCTTGCTGGTACTTGGCTTTACCTTTTTCTATACCATGGTCATATTTGAGCAGATGAACCTAGCCGACACTTTGAAAAAGCAGGGTGGTTTTATACCCGGTATCCGACCTGGGCAGACTACTGCTACATATCTTAACAGGGTAATAACTCGCCTTACTTGGGGAGGGGCTATTTTCTTAGCCCTAGTAGCAGTGATGCCATTCATTGCCCGGCAGGCAACAGGTGTGCAAGTGGTGGCGCTCTCCAGCACTGCTTTATTGATTATGATTGGTGTAGCTTTAGATACGATGAAGCAATTAGAGGCGCAACTCCTAATGCGTCGCTATGAGGGTTTCCTCAAGTAATCGAAGGGACGGATAATTGCGGATTATTTTATTGGGCGCTCCCGGTTCTGGCAAAGGGACACAAGCAGAGATACTTTCTCAAGAGGCTAGTTTAGTGCATATTGCTTCAGGCGATCTTTTTCGCCAAGCACAGAAGGAAGGCACGAGACTGGGAAGGTTGGCTCAATCTTATATGGAAAAGGGTTTACTTGTTCCCAATGAAGTAACTATTCAAATGATCTTGGAGCGCATTGCAACCCTTGAAAATAGCCAGGGGTTTATTTTGGACGGTTTCCCCCGAACCATGGAGCAAGCCCAAGCCTTGGATAAGGCACTGGCAGGAAAAGACAAGGCTATTGACAGGGTAATATATGTTAAGGTTTCTACGGAAGAACTTCTTCGCCGGCTTAGTGGACGCCGGATTTGCCGGCAATGTCAGACTCCCTATCATTTGGTCTTTTCTCCACCTAGCGTGACTGGCAGGTGTGACCGCTGTGGTGGCGAGCTTTATCAGCGCCCAGATGATACTGAGGAAACAGCTCAAAAACGGTTAGAGGTTTACTTTGTCCAGACTGCCCCCCTTATTAGCTACTATCAGCAGAGCGGGAAGTTGGTAGAGATAAATGGTGAAAAACCGATAGAAGAGGTAAGTAAGGAGCTATTGGCATTGCTGGGCTGAAGAAGAAATGGGTATAATTACCAAGTCTCCTCGGGAAATTGCCATTATGCGAGAAGCGGGGAGAATTGTAGCTCGGGTGTTACAAGCATTAATGAAGGAGATTAGACCGGGTATAAGGAGCAGAGAGCTGGACATTATCTGTGCTCGGGAATTAGCCAAGCATAGAGCGCGGTCTTCTTTTAAGGGCTATCGGGGATTCCCAGCGTATCTTTGTGTCTCGACTAACGATGAGATAGTGCATGGCATCCCTGGGGAGCGGATATTGTCTGAAGGGGATATAGTATCGCTGGACGTGGGGGCAATCTTTAAGGGCTTTCAAGGTGATGCTGCTATTACAGTGGGGGTAGGAGAAATTAGCCTCGAGGCGAAGCGGCTTTTGGAGGTTACTCAGGGTGCGCTACAAGCTGGCATCATAGCCGCAAAGCATGGCACGCATCTCGGGGATATCTCAGCAGCTATCCAAATTTATACTGAATCGAGAGGCTTTTCAGTGGTGAGAGAGTATACTGGACATGGTATTGGTCGAGAGATGCATGAAGAGCCACAAGTTCCCAATTTTGGGCTTGCGGGGCAAGGTCCTTTACTTCAAAGGGGAATGACCCTAGCTATTGAGCCTATGGTAAATGCTGGCGGATGGAGAACCAAGCTTAGCAATGACAGGTGGACGGTGGTTACTGCTGATGGGAGCCTTTCCGCTCATTTTGAGCATACTATTGCTATTACTGATACCGAGCCAGAGATTCTTACTATCCTATAATAAATGGAGGAGAATATAGATAGGGGTATATGGCTAAGAAGGAAAGGATAGAGGTCGAGGGAAAGGTGGTCGAATGTTTGCCCAATGCCATGTTTCGTGTTGAGTTACCCAACGGACACCGAGTGTTAGCTCATATTTCAGGTAGGATGCGTCTTCACTTTATTAAGATTCTCCCCGGTGATACAGTACTAGTGGAGCTTTCGCCTTATGATTTGAGCCGGGGTAGGGTTACCTACCGCTTCAAATAGTTGTTTTTGGAGAGTAGTAGTGAAAGTTCAAGCCTCAGTTAAACCTCGATGTAAAAAGTGTAAAATTATAAAGCGCAAAGGCGTAGTAAGAGTCATCTGCTCCAATCCTAAACATAAACAGAGACAGGGATAAAAGGATCAAATGGCGCGTATAGCTGGTGTTGATATTCCGAAAGATAAGCGGATAGAGATTGGGCTACAGTATATCTACGGGGTTGGCCCCACCTTGAGTAGAAAGATCTTAGCCCAAACTGGTATCAGCCCTCATACGAAGGCGAAGGAACTGACTGAGGAAGAGATTGCGCGTCTTCGTGAGGTTATTGATAGGGGATATAAGGTAGAGGGGGAATTGAGAAAAGAGGTAAGCCTTAACATTGGTCGGCTTACAGAGATTGGTTGTTACCGGGGTATCAGACACCGTCAAAGATTACCTGTCCGCGGGCAACGTACTCGGACTAATGCTCGAACTAAGCGAGGATCACGTCAGACTGTGGCGGGCAGGGGCAGACGCCGTGGCATAGCCAAGAAATAAAATTGCTTGAGAGGATGAAAGGATGCCGGAGGAGAAAAAGAGGAGAACTAGGACTAGAAAAAAGGAGAAAAAGTCTATTCCTCGGGGGAGGGCTTATATTCATTCTACCTTTAATAATGTTATTGTTACCCTTACCGACCCGTTGGGCAATGTGATTGCTTGGGGAAGCTCGGGTACAGCTGGATTTAAGGGTTCACGCAAAGGTACTCCTTATGCTGCTCAGATGGCAACTGATCAAGCAACCAAGCGAGCTAAAGAGTGTGGCTTACGCCAAGTCGATGTTTATGTAAAAGGTCCGGGTAGTGGTCGCGAAGCTGCTATTCGTACTCTCCAAGCTGCTGGTCTTAGTATTCTCAGTATTAGAGATGTGACCCCTATTCCACACAATGGTTGTCGTCCTCCTAAGAGGAGGAGGGTGTAAGAGCGATGGCTCGATATATTGGTCCCATTTGTCGATTATGCCATCGTGTGGACGAAAAGCTGATGCTCAAAGGGGAAAGGTGTGCTACTCCTAAGTGCTCTATGGAAAAGCGAACGACACCTCCGGGACGGACATCTGCTCGCCGCCGTAAAGTCTCTGATTATGAGCTGCGACTTCGAGAAAAGCAAAAAGCGAAATATACCTATGGGGTATTGGAGAAGCAGTTCCGCCGAATCTTTGCTAAGGCGGAGAAAGCCCCTGGCATGACTACTGAGAATTTAGTGCAGTTACTGGAAAGACGATTAGATAATGTAGCCTATCGCCTAGGTTTCGCTGACTCTCGAAATCAGGCTCGACAGCTAGTGCGGCATGGGCATATCTCAGTTAATGGGCGTAAAGTCGATATTCCCTCCTGTTTGGTCAAACCGGGTGATGTTATTGCTTGGAGGGATAGGAGTTCTAAAACAGAGCTCTATAAAAAGGTTAGCCAAGACGTCGAAGGTAAAGTCATTCCTGGCTGGCTAAGTTTAGATAAACAAAATCTTTCTGGGCGAGTATTGACCCTTCCCACCCTTAGTGAAATCGGTGCTAAGTTCGATAGTAAAATGATTGTGGAATATTATTCCCGATAGCCCTGGAAAGGAGGCGATACTTTTTGTCCCACCTAGTGACGCCAAAAATAGAGTGCGTGGAAAGCAAAGATAGATTCGGGCGTTTTATTACTGAACCTTTAGAAAGAGGCTTTGGCATTACCTTGGCTAATGCTTTAAGGCGTGTTCTCCTCAATTCCCTCTTGGGAGCAGCGGTAACTTGGGTTAAGATTGAAGGTATACAGCACGAGTTTTCTACTATTCCTCACGTAAAAGAGGATGTTACTGAATTCCTGCTAAACATTAAGGCTCTGCGATTACGTCCGGTGACCAAACAGCCAGGTAAGCTATTCCTTGAAGCGGAGGGTGAAAAGCGTGTTTATGCTAGTGACATCAAACCCTCAGCAGATTTTGAGATTGCCAACCCTGAGCTTTATTTAGCTACCTTAGATTCGGCTGAGGGGAGGCTCTATGTTGAGTTCAATGTGATGCTGGGGAAAGGTTATGTACCAGCCACGCGTGATAATGAACTACCTATCGGGGTAATTCGTGTGGATGCCATCTTTACCCCGGTGCATAAGGTTAATTATGTTACTGAACCTATACGTGCCGGTCAGCATGCTGGTTATGAGAAGCTTATCCTCGATGTTTGGACCGATGGCACTATTTCAGTAGTAGAGGCAGTTAACCAAGGTGCCCAGATATTGATAGAGCAATTCTCCCCCTTCGCCTCTCTTGCCTTAGCTCCAGCTAAGGTACTTGAGG
>CAZUZX010000010.1:0-22004 GCA_964624525.1 uncultured Dehalococcoidia bacterium
CATTAGTGAGCGCAGCCTTTTTCCTAAGGGCGGAGACACTTAGATAGCAGAGGTGCCTTGACTTTTAATAGCTTGGTTTAGTTTTTTCATCAAGCGTGACTTGTGCCGAGCTGCATTATTGGGGTGAATAACTCCCTTTTGTGCCGCTTTATCCAAGGCACTAACTGCTTGCACTACTGCCTCTCTAGCTGCATCTAATTCTTTGCTTGCGATGAGACTCTCTGCTTTAGTGAGGCAGGTCTTGACAAAGCTGCGAACGGACTTGTTACGTAACCGCTTTCTAGCTGCAGCCATAGCTATTTTTTGAGTCGACTTAGCCAATTTCTCTCCTTATCCATTTTAAAAATCATTAAAAAGACTAGCCCACGCCCTATGCGCTCCGCACTACACTAGTAACCCCGTTAACTCCTTCGAGCTTAGATAACAATCGAGATAGCTGAGTAATACCTTTTGTCTCTAGGGTGAGGGATATTGAGGTGGAATGGTCATTGTGCTCAGTAGAGCTCACTGAGGCTATATTCACTTTCTCTTCAGCCACCACAGTGCTAATATCGCGCAATAACCCTACTCTATCCCAGGCATCAATGCGGATAATCACCGGATATAATTGCTCAATCCGTCCCCATTCGACAGAGACCAACCGCTCCTTCTCATCTTCGTGGGTTATATTGGGGCAATCGTTGCGGTGAATAGTTACCCCCCTACTACGGGTGATATAACCGATAATTTTATCACCAGGCAGGGGGGTGCAACAATGAGCTAAGCGGGTGAGAAGTTCGCCCGTTCCCAACACTCGAATACCTGATGCCGTCTTCAGCGCCGGAGCAACCTCAGTTATCTTAGGTTGCTCTTCCTGCATCGCTAACTTTAGCGTAATCTGAGTAATACTAACCTCTCCATAACCGATAGCAGCATAGAAATCGTCCACGTTTTCATATTTAAACAGACGGGCAATTTCCTCACGGTTACTGAAGCTGATTGCCAACCGCCGCAGTTCTCTCTCCAAAATCTCTTTGCCCTTCTCGATATTCTCCGACCTAGCTTGCTTTTTGAACCATTGGCGGATTTTTTCCCGAGCATGTGAGGTATTGACATATCCCAAGTTGGGATTAAGCCAGTCTCGGCTAGGTCCCTTATCCCCTTTAGCCGCAATAATTTCTACAGTATCACCACTGCGGAGATGGTAGGTAAGAGGCACAAGCTTGCCATTAATCTTCGCCCCGATACAGCGGTGTCCTAAATCAGTGTGGATGCGATAGGCAAAATCCACCGGCGTAGACCCAGCCGGTAAGTCCTTTATCTCCCCCTTTGGGGTGTATACAAAAACTTGATCCCGTAAGATATCTGTTTTCACTGACTGAAGGAATTCTCGAGTGCCACTGAGTTCCTTGTGCCATTCCAGAAGCTGGCGCAAACCGGCAATCCTCTGTTCAAATTGGGCATCTGATTTTATCCCCTCTTTGTAGTGCCAGTGAGATGCTAATCCGTATTCAGCAATGCGATGCATCTCATAAGTCCGAATCTGTATCTCGAAAGGAGTGGTGCCAAAACACATTACCGTAGAATGAAGAGATTGGTAGCCATTTTGCTTAGGGTTGGCAATGTAGTCGTTAAATTCACTGCTAAGGGGATGCCACAAGTTGTGAATAATACCTAAAGCATGGTAACAGTCTTCTACCTTATCTACGATGACACGGAGAGCTACAATATCATGAATGTCGTCAAAATCTTTACCCTGAGAAGCATATTTCTCCATCTTTTTGTATATGCTATAGATATTCTTTGGTCTTCCCCAGACCTTCGCTTCTAGTCCTGCTTTTTCTAGTTCCCTCTCCAGTATTTCACTGACTTGGGTGATAACTTTCTCCCGCTCAGTTTCCCGCCGATCAATTAGATGCTTGACTTGCTGGTATTTTAAAGGCTGTAGATAAAAGAAAGACAAATCTTCTAATTCCCCTTTTAGCTTCCAAATACCCAAACGATGTGCTAGTGGTGCATAAATGTCTAACGTTTCCCTAGCAATAGCGCGCCGCTTCGCTGGAGGCAATGCCTCAAGAGTGCGCGTATTATGCAATCGATCCGCTAGCTTAATAAATACTACCCTGAGATCCTCTGCCATGGCTACTAGCATTTTCCTCAGGCTTTCAGCCTGTGAATCCTGCTTTTCCGGTCTCTCTAGCGCTTGCCAGGAGATATGATCCAGTTTGGTAACGCCATCCACCAATTTACCTATCTCAGATCCAAAGCTTGCCTCAATCTGCGATAGAGGCACTCTACAGTCCTCAGAGACATCATGAAGCAAAGCAGCAGCTATGGAACTAGCATCCAACCCGAGGTCAATAAGGATAGAGGCAGTTTCCAGCGGATGTTGCAGATATGGCTCCCCGGATTCGCGTAATTGCCCCTGATGTGCCTTAAAGGCAAATTGGTATGCCTCTTCTATCAGAGCTAATTTCTCCTTGGATAAATACCCCTTCGCCTTTTCTAGAAGTTGGCTAATCTCCATCTTCCTTACTTTGAGTATATTGGTGACCTCCGCATAAGTCAAACCTGCCTATTTCTTGCCCAGGCAAAGCAGTAAAAGGTATGATGGATAGTGAATAAAAAGGAATGCAGCGCCTACGCCTCAAGTTTTCTCGTGGTGAAGGGATAAAGTATATTTCCCATCTTGACCTAATGCGTCTTTGGGAAAGAGCCCTGCGTCGGGCGGAGATACCTCTAGCCTACTCCGAGGGATTTACTCCCCATCCGAGGATTTCACTAGCTGCGCCACTTCCTATTGGCGTGACTAGCGAGGCTGAACTTATGGATATTACCCTGCAAAAGCGGCTCTCCCCTTACTTTCTTATTCGAACTATAGGGCAGCAATTACCCCGGGGTATTGACATACTTGAGGTACAACAAATACCTTTAACCGCCCCTTCGCTCCAATCACAGCTTCGCTATGCTGAATACCGAGTTGAGGTCAAGTCAAGCAGGAGCTTGGAAGAGGTGCAGTCAGCCATCAACTCTTTACTTCAAACTGAGTGTTTGCCGTGGCAACACATGAGGGACACCGGTCCACGCCACTACAATTTGCGAGCTTTAATCAGCCATCTATGGCTTATAGGCTGGCATAATAATAGTTTTACATTGGGCATGCGGCTGCGCTGTGACAGCCAAGGCACAGGTAGACCAGAGCAGGTTACCCAAGCTTTAGGCTTCACCGAGCACCCTGATTCTATTCACCGCACCAAGTTGCTCTTAGCCTGAAGGAGCAGTAGGGGACGAACTCCGTGTCGTCCCTTTACAATAGGGGTGGACACCCCGATAATATCGGGGCATCCCTACGAGATGTTCATTGGTAATCAATCTCCTTCTTAAACGTGCGTGTTGACACTATCTCGTTTCTATGATTAGAATTAGCTGACAGACTAGAAATAAGGCGAGGAGGGATTTGTGGCGATAAGATTTCCTTTTCTTCCCCGAAGGGGGGAATTCTTTAATCTTTTTGAAGAAGGGGCAGCGAATCTGGTGAAGATAGCCAGATTGTTCCAAGAGCTTGTAGAAAAGTGGGAAGATGTAGAAAACAAGGTAAGAGAGATTACTGACCTTGAGCATGAAGGCGATACCATTATTCACCGTATTATGGCTAATTTACACAGCACCTTTATTACTCCCCTGGATCGTGAAGATATTGCTTCACTGGCTCATACTTTGGATGACGTGGTTGACTTTATTCAAGCCGCGGCGGATGCCATGCTTGTTTACCGGATAGACCGTCCTACAAAGAGCGCCCAGGAGCTAGCTAATATCATTGTTGAGGCTGCTTGCGAGGTAGAGCGAGCTATGCCCAGCTTACGCCGTCGCGCTGAGCTGAGGCAGATACTTCCGTGCTGTGTGGAGCTTAACCGCCTAGAGAATGAGGCAGATCGGGTGCTGCGTCGGGCATTAGGGGAACTTTTCGAGAATGGTACTAATATCACTGACATTATTAAATGGCGGGAGATCTACGAGCATATGGAAACTGCCACAGATCGGTGCGAAGATGTCGCCAATGTCCTTGAAGGGGTAGCACTTAAGTATGCTTGAGGCTTCCCTAGTAATCTTCACCCTAGTTATCATTTCTGTCCTGGCATGGACGTAGCCATTTTCCCTCTAATAGTAGTCTTGCTCTTGGTATTGGCTGCTGAATTTGTTAATGGCTGGACAGATGCTCCCAATGCTATTGCTACTGTAATCTCCACACGAGTTCTTTCTCCTTTTCAGGCAGTGGCTATGGCTGCTATATTCAACATCCTTGGCGCCTTACTCACTGGCACCACTGTAGCGGCTACTATAGGCAAAGGAATAGTGAAGCCTGAGGTTATAGACCTCCATGTCGTGGCAGCAGCTATGCTTACCATTATTATCTGGAGTACCATCACCTGGCGTTTTGGTTTGCCTACCAGTGAAAGCCATGAACTTATCGCCGGACTTACTGGGGCTGGTCTGGCAGCTGCTGGTCCCTCTGTCCTTCTGTGGGAAGGGTGGCAAAAGGTGCTTTTAGGCTTGGGCTTCTCTACCCTTCTAGGGTTCTCCTTGGCAGTGATCCTCATTGTAGCTATCTACTGGCTGCTACGCCAGAGCCGCCCGACTTTTATCCACAACTTTTTCGGCAGGCTTCAAATACTCTCTGCCGCTTTTATGGCTTTCAGCCACGGCAGTAATGACGGGCAAAAGTTCATGGGTGTTTTTGCTCTGGCACTGGTACTGGCAGGGGTCACCTCCGAATTTCATGTTCCACTGTGGGTAATTTTTCTTTGCGGCATCATCATGGGGATTGGCACACTTGTGGGAGGGTGGCGCATAATTCGAACCATGGGCTTTAGACTTACTAAGCTGGAACCAGTTCACGGTTTTACTGCGGAGACTTCAGCGGGGTTGGCTATTGTGCTGGCTTCTTTTCGGGGTATACCACTGAGTACCACTCATACCATTAACAATGCTATCATGGGCGTGGGTGCTACACGCCGGCTATCAGCGGTGCGGTGGGGAGTAGGTGGCAATATTGTTGCCGCTTGGGTATTGACCTTCCCGGTCTGTGCTGGTTTGGGCTGGCTTTTAGCCTGGCTATTTGGGGTTATCTTCTAGAGTGCTTTCAGAGTATCGGTTGGCTAAGGCTATCTCCAATTCTGAAGAAAGCTATAAGCCTCAGTGAGCTTTAATCCCAATCCCTTGCCAATCTCTAGTAGCTGGGTAAAGGTCACTTCTTTTCCCCAGAGTTTATTACTTAATGCTCTTGCCTGCTCTAGAAGCCCAGTATCTAGTCCTGATAATACCCTAGTGGCTTCTTCCAGCCGCTCTGCTTTCGAGTAATGGGGCTGGTCCAATTTTTCCAAACGCCCGTCAATTGAGAAGTGCCATAGAACATCGAGCCATTCGCCAGCTTCCACCAGCGGATGGGTGGAAGGGAATCTATATTCCCATCTATCCTTAGCATGCATTATTTGGTGCCAGAGCACAAGTTCATAACCGAATTTGTAGATAAAGGGGGTCTTGGTGAGGATAATTAGCAAGATGTCCCTTTGCTTATTGACTGGGGCTCTTCCCTCCACTGAGTATAGCCTGGTGATGGGGCTATATTCCCAAAGCTGCAAAATGATTTTGGGGGGATTCAGCCCTAGATGGTGAAGAATTTGCTTTGTTATCTGAGCTAGATAATCAATACCACTCGATGGGAACAGGCAATCAAGGTTCTGCTCTGTAGAGTGTAATAAGGCATAGCTAATGCCTATTTCCTGTCTTTGCTCATTTACCTGGATGGTGGTACTATCTACCAACTCACCCTTATCAGTAATGTATGGGACTTCGTAGTCAAGCTTTAGTTCTTCGACGACTTCAAGTCTTGAAGTCATTAACATATCCCTTGATTTATTTTCTGTCATTTAACACTAACTTAGCAACTGGAAGCGAAGTTCCTTACTGCTCGTGATGTTATCTCCCAATGGAATGTGATAGAGAGCCATAGCTAAGACTGAGGTACGCAACGAGTACCCTTGCTTGACTACAGGCAGCTTGGTGATATAATTTTGGCTGAGGATGCGGGTTATTGCTGGTAAAGTCAAGGGGCACCGACTTAAGTCACCGAGAGATTCCACTCGCCCCACCACTGAGTTAGTCCGAGGAGCGATATTCTCTATTCTGCAACCAGTGATTAATAACCAGTCACGAGTTCTTGACCTTTATGCTGGTAGCGGTGCTCTAGGTATCGAAGCACTTAGTCGGGGGGTAAGCTGGGTAGACTTTGTGGAACATGACCCTAAGTGCTGTGCTACAATTAAGGAGAATTTGAAAAGAACCGGATTTACCTCCCAGGCAAAGGTTTATTGTTGTAGTGTGAGTAAAGCACTCACTATACTTAGCGAAAAGTATGACATAATTCTCCTAGATCCCCCTTATTCTAATTCCTCCTTAGGCAACACCCTAAGTGACCTTTTTAGTTCCCCACTTGTTGGAGCAGGCTCCACCATAGCGGTGCAACATTCCTCTCACCAACCTTTACCTTCAGCCCTAAAGCAGTTCCATCTGGTTAAAAATCGCCATTATGGTGACACCTACCTCTCAATTTATCAACAGGAGGATGCAAATTGACAATAGCACTTTACCCTGGTAGCTTTGACCCAGTAACCAAAGGGCATCTTGACATTGCGACTAGAGCAGCAGCCCTCTTCGATCATTTAATCATCGGTGTTTTTGATACTCCTCCCAAAACCCTCTTATTTACCACTAAAGAGAGGGTGGAGATGCTAAAGAAGGCAATAGCCCACCTCCCTAATGCCGAAGTGAGGTCATATAATATCCTTACTGTTCAATTTGCTAAGGAAATAGGAGCAAAGTTCATTGTGCGCGGACTGCGGATGGGCTCTGATTTCGAGCGAGAGTTTGATATGGCGCTAATGAACAAAAAGCTAGACCCGGAGATAGACACCGTTTGTCTGATGTCCAGCCTGGATTATCAATTTATTAGTTCCAGCCTGCTTAAGGAGGCAGCCCAGGGGGGTGGCTGCATCGAAGCGTTTGTTTCTGAACATGTCGCTATTGCCTTGAGGAAGAAGTTCTCTATCCGGAGAAAGTAATCTTTCTAGACTAGAAGGAGGTATTTCAGATGGCATATAAGATTACCGAGGAGTGCATTAGCTGCGGAGCTTGTGAGCCGGAATGCAAAAATGAAGCTATTAAGGAAGGGGAGACAATCTACATCATTGAGCCCAGCAAGTGCACCGAGTGTGTTGGCTGGTTTGAATCCTCTAAATGCGCCGAGGTTTGCCCCGTGGATTGTTGCGTACCTGACCCGGCTCATAAAGAAACTCGGAAGCAGTTACTGGAGAAGTGGCAAAAACTACACCCGGGAAAGACACCAGCGGCTACTTAGTAGTAATGTAGAGAATATCTCCATTATTTATCAGGCATGGTTGTCCAATAAATTGGGCAACTATTAATTTTGAACAGTCTAGCACTCATTTCTGGTGCGGGCATTCATTATGTTATCCGCATTCAAAGAAGCAAGCTTTAAGAGAGAAAAGTATGAACCAAGTAGCGGGTGAGCCAGAGGAGGAGGATAGCCACAATGGGGGTGATATCAAGCATGCCTAGCCGGGGAATAACATGACGCAAGGGAGCAAGGATAGGCTCAGTGATACGGTGGAGTATAATCAGTAGCGGGTTATCAGGGCGAATAGGAAACCAGGATAAAATAGCTCGGAGTAGAATAGCCCAGACGAAAACCAGACAGAAGATATCAATAAAGATGATAAACAGTTCCATCTCTTACTTTCTTTCTCTTAATGCCTTCGCCTTCTCATAGCTGGCAATAATAGCCTGGGCAAGGAGAGCTCGTAAGCCACCTTGCTCTAATTGGAGTAAACCCTCAGCTGTTGTCCCTCCCGGCGAGGTGACTAAATTTCGCAGTTCAGCTGGGTGCTTGCCTGATTTCTGAGCTAGATGGGTGGCTCCTAATATTGTTTGTAATACTAGTTCCCGCGCTAGCTCATAGGGAAGACCAATATGCACCGCAGCATCAATAAGTGATTCGATGATGGTGAAGACATACGCTGGTCCGCTTCCACTCACCGCAGTAGCCATATCAATATACCTCTCATTAGTGACGAATAAGTCCTTACCTAGAGCACTGAGGATAGAGCGTGCTTTCTGCTTCTCCTCCTCCTTTACTTCACTAGTAGCGACCCAGACACTCACTCCCTCTCCTATTTGAGCCGGCATATTGGGCATAACCCGAATTACCACTTTGTGGTCTAAACCTTGGCAGACACTAGCTATAGTTGTCCCAGCAACAATGGAAAGCACTGGTTGTCTGGGCTGAAGATGTCCCTTCAATTCCTCCATTACCTCAGACAGCGACCCAGGCTGGACAGCTAAAATAATGACCTCCGCCTTCTCTGTAGCAGACTGATTATTTGAAGTAGTAATCACCCCATATTTTTTGCTTAGATAGGAGCGCCGCTCAGCACTGATATCGCTCGCCACTATATCACTCGCTTCAGCTAAACCCCTATCCAGAATGCCTCGGATCATAGCTTCTGCCATGACGCCACCGCCGATAAAAGTGACTCGCATAGTGCTATCCTTTCCTTTCGCCAAAAATGGCGCGTCCAATCCTTACTATGGTTGCCCCCTCTTCAATGGCAACTTCAAAATCGTCGCTCATGCCCATGGAGAGGTGTTCCAGCCCTAGGGAGTCACGAAGTAACCTCAGTTGCCGGAAAATAGGGCGAATCTCCTCAGGATTGCTAGTGAGTGGAGCGATAGTCATCAACCCCTTTGTTTCCAAATGGGGAAGGCGGGCTATTTGCTCTAATACCCAGGGAACATCAACTGGAGCAAAGCCACTCTTACTTGCTTCACCAGAAACATTGACTTGAAGGAGAATAGGAATATTGTTGTGTTGAATATGATGACTGAGTATCTCTGCTAACCTGACTGAATCAACACTGTGAATCATGGCGAAAAGCCCTACGGCTACTTTTACTTTATTGGTCTGAAGATGACCCACCATGTGCCAAGTTGGGGGTGGCTGAAGATGGGAAAGATGGTCAATTTTTTCTTTTGCCTCCTGAACCTTGTTCTCACCGAAGTGCCTTATTCCAGCCTCAAAAGCTTCTTGAATAAGCTGAGGCTCTACCGTTTTAGTTACACCGACAATGGTTATCTCCTTCGGGGATCTATCTGCTTTATCAGCAGCTCTGGCAATTCGCTGCTCTAGACTACGAATACTACTTTTAATGTCCATGGTTTCAAACACAGCTTGGCAAAGGAGCCGACTAATCTCGAACCTGCCCGCTGCCGAATATAATCCACTTGTAGCTGGTTAGTTCTTTCAATCCCATTGGTCCACGGGCATGGAACTTCTGGGTGCTGATCCCTACCTCTGCCCCCAGCCCAAACTGTCCCCCATCGGTGAAACGGGTGCTGGCATTTATGTAGACACAGGCAGCATCAACCTCATCAAGAAAGCGCATTGCTGCTGAGTAGTCTTCGGTAACAATAGCCTCAGAGTGCCCTGAACCATAGTGTTCAATATGCTCTAGAGCTTCATCAAGGGAGTTTACTACCTTGACAGCAGCAATCAAGGCTAAAAACTCTTTACCCCAGTCTGAATCAGAACAGGGAACAAGGTTCAAAGAAGAAAGAGGTTTGAGGATGCGCCAGGCATGCTCATCACAGCGCATCTCCAACCCAGCCTTTCCCCATTCCTGTGCTATCAGGGGTAAATAGCGCTCCGCAATGTTAGCGTGGACAAGGAGGGTGTCCAAGGCATTACATACTGTGGGACGCTGAACCTTAGCATTGTAGGCAATAGCTACCGCCTTATCGAGGTCAGCATCCTTATCCACATAGGTATGACAAACTCCAACCCCTCCGGCTACTACCGGTATAGTAGCATTTTCAGCCACAAACTTAATGAGCTCCGCTCCCCCCCGCGGAATAAGCAGGTCGATAACGTTACTCATCTTAAGCATGTGGTTGACTATGGTGCGCTCAGTAGACTCAATAATCTGGATTGCTCCTTCAGGTACTCCAGCTTGATAGGCAGCTTCCTGCACCACTTTTGCCAGTGCTAGGTTGGAGCGGATGGCTTCTTTACCACCACGGAGGATTACCGCGTTACCTGATTTGAGACAGAGGGTAGAAATATCCACCGTAACATTAGGTCGACTTTCATAGATTGCCCCAATCACCCCTAAAGGTACTCGCTTCTTACCAACCTGGAGTCCGTTAGGGAGAGTGCGCATCTCAAAGACCTCGCCTACAGGGTCGGGAAGGCTGGCTACAGTACGCACATCCTGTGCCATGCCAGCAATGCGACTAGGATTTAGCAGCAAGCGATCAAGCATGGCGGAGCTCATCCCTGATGCCTCTGCCTCTTCGCAGTCACCCCGGTTGGCTCCTATAATCTCTTCCTTCTTTGACAGTAAACCCGCAACAATATTAAGTAGAGCCCTATTCTTAACCTCAGTAGAAAGACGGGCAAGCTTCCTTGAAGCTGCCTTAGCCTCCCATCCCTTCTTCTCTAATTCCTTTATAGCCGGGGAGATATTCTTTCCCTGCACCATATCCTTTTCATAAGCGGGTGCTTACCTTATCATTGGGAATTCCAATCGCTAATTTTGAGACAGAATGCTAGAGTTGCAAATGGGGACACAGAGTTAGCCCCCAAAAATAAACGCCTTTAAGGCTTGGCTAAAGCTCAGACTTCAAAAGCAAACAAATAGACCAAGAATAAGTAGCAGTATGCCTATAAGGCTTATCCCTGGTCCCCCCAGCAAAGCACCAAGCCTAACATAAAGGAAGACTCTGTTTATCATCCCCTTCATTACTTCCTGCACCATGGGAACGAAACTACCTAGTCCGAAATCAGGCCATGGGCTTGCCATCATCCCATCCATCAACTTTCTCCACCAGTCTCCCTCTACTAAAATAACCAAGGAGAGACCTATGCCGCCAACTATAAGAATTGCACCTAGAATCATAATCATTATGCCAACACCCTTGTCAGCTATGACTGCTTCTACTTGCATAGCTCTAGCTACTTCTGCTAGCGCAGGGATGGCTACTTGCATTTTCTCACCTCCTTTTTATTTGACTAAACCTAGGCTTTTGGATTCCCTAAAGTCCTTCCTGCTTATCGAGGGTAGGGGTCCAGGCATCAATTTCACGCTTGATGATAATCACCCCCTCATTAATAGCTACAACAGGTTGTAACAGAAGGGTAGGAAATCTACCCGGCGTGCTCTTGAGTAAATTACCCACCTAGTATTCACAAGGGATAGTTGACTCCAAATCAAGAAGAATAGTAAATTCTGCCAGCTTAGCCATTACCTTCATCAGGTCACCATCAAGCCTGAAACCACCGGAGGTCATCCCTTGGATAGGGGTTATCTCCTTCTTATTGAGTTTAACATAGGTTGGCCAGTCACCCACTGTCCTCATGAAGTATTTAGTGCCATCAAAAGGCATTTTCCGCCAATCACTGGGAGCAGGCTTTTCTTCCAAGTTAACAGAAAGTATTTTGCCCCGCTCCAGCTCCCAGGTGACCACTTTGTCCACTCCACCAGGGCAATCGGTGACTAAATTTTGGAACTTAAACGATAGCCCCTTTGTTTTCTTCAGATAGGTCGCATCCGCATTTGCCTTCTCTTTAATCGCCTCCAAATGTTCCTTAGACATGTACTTCATTTCTTTCCTCCTTAGATACATAATTATGCTTCAAAAGAAACACTAAGGGTAGTCTTTCGAATATCATTATTATGCACCATAAACCAAATTGTTAAAACCTCAAGGTTTTTCCAGTGTTGATAGCATTACCAAGTTATTTCGATGTATCACTTCAGCCCCGTATTCATAGCCTAAGAGAGACATAATCTCTTCAGAGTGAACACCTTTGATGATGGTAATGTCACTCGAACTGTAGTTGGATATCCCGCAAGCGATACGATTCCCCTGCAAGTCAACTACTTCGATTACATCACCACGATGAAACTCCTTTCCCACTTCCTTAACTCCGGCCGGCAAAAGGCTTCCTTTCCCTTTTTTAAGAGCTGCTGCTGCACCCTCATCAATAATAACCTTTCCCCGACAAGCAAGCCCACTTACCATCCATCGCTTGCGACTCTCTAGCCTAGTGGTAACTGGAGGAAATAAGGTGCCAATGGGTTCGCCCTGAACCAGCCTGGGGATTACCTCCGACTCTCGTCCATCGGCAATAATTACCGTAACCCCTGAATTGGTAGCTAGTCTTGCCGCTTCGATTTTAGTCTCCATCCCGCCAGTACCCTGAGGACTCTCCGTAGATACAGCTAGGTGCTCAATATAAGCATCGATCTTTTCTACTCTAGGGACAAGCTTAGCTTGGGGATCAAGGTGAGGGTCTGAAGTATAAAGTCCAGCCACATCGCCAAGCAATATTAATAATTCAGCGTCTACCAAATTAGCCACCATAGCCGAAAGATTATCATTGTCACCAAACTTGGCTTCCTTAATCTCATCAGTAGCTACTACATCATTTTCATTGACAATTGGCACTACTCTTAAATCCAGCAAGGCTAAGAGGGTATTGCGAGCATTGAGATAGCCAGCCCGATCAGACATTTCTAACCTAGTAAGCAAAGCCTGAGCCACAGTGATGCCATGCCTGTCAAAGAGCTCCTCATAGGTATGCATTAAGCTACTCTGTCCCACCGCGGCAAGAACTTGCCGGAAGGGAATATCCTTACGCTCCTTAGTCAACCCTAACTTATATCTGCCAGCAGCTATAGCTCCGGAGGAGACAAGAATTATCTCCAGCCCTTGTTGATGTAGTTGCACCACTTGAGCTACCAACCCTGCTATCACCCTCGGGTCAAGATGCCCTGTCCCCCCGGTGAGCAAGCTAGTGCCTAACTTAACTACAACTCGATGGTAAAGGGCTGCCTTTTGAGATGGGCTGACCTTTAGTGTTTCTACTTGTTTTACTTTATCCCTTGCCACAACAGACACCGGTTCAGACTAGCTTAACCTCTTCACGACGTTCGAAGCTTCTTTCATTATCAACAAACCAGACCCTGGTAGGTTCTACCCGATAAAATTTGACTAGGGAAACAGCCGAGAAAGTAGGAGCAAAAGGCAATCTCCTAACAAAATTCTCCAGAAAGGAAACAATACGAGGGAAAGGGCTCATTATTAGCTTCAGGTATGGAGCGACAAAAGGATATCTCCCAGTGTATACTCTCACTGCTTGGGCTATCTCTTCCTCTGAGGTAAGCATTTTGGCTATACCTTCCATTTGTATCCCCTTCACCTTCCTCCAGTCCCCTGGCTCAGTTAAGGGATAATCCTCGTCTACTGTAACTGATACATAAGGGTTCTCGGCAATATTCTTGCAGTGCTGGGCAATAACAGGGTCGGATAAAAAATAGAGGTTAAAGTCACTATGGGCATAAAAAACAGTCGCTGCCCACGGTTTATTATTACAAGCAGTGGCTAGCGTCATAGTATGATGTTCCTTGAGATAATTTAAAACTGTTTCTCTTAGTTCCTCGTCCTTCGATTTCTTCACCATACACCAAAACCTTGAGAACTTAATCTACGGGTGCTACCCTTAACCCCTTCCATCGCTCAAATAGCTGGTGCTCAATATTGAATTGATCTAAAATCTTGCCCACTGTCTGATTGATGACGTCGTCAAGAGTCTTGGGGTGATGATAAAAAGCCGGCATAGGAGGCAAAATAACCGCTCCCCTTTCACTAAGCTCTGCCATGCTTTTCAGGTGACCGGAATGAAGGGGTGTCTCCCTGACAACAAGGACTAGCTTCTTTCTCTCCTTGAGGACGACATCTGCAGCGCGGACCAGCAGATTGTTATCGTAAGACATGGCCACAGCGGACATTGTTTTTATACTACAGGGGCAAATCACCATCCCTTCTGTCTTAAAAGAGCCACTGGAAATAGCTGCCCCGATATCCTCATTGCTATACACGTATGAAGCCAAGGACTCAACCTGAAGAACCGTCCAGCCAGTTTCTTCTATTATGGTTTGTTTAGCTGGATTACTTATCACTAGGTGCGTCTCGATGCCAGGCAACTTATTCAATACCTCAAGAAGCCTTACTCCATAAATAGCTCCAGTAGCACCCGATATACCAACAATAAGATGCTTTTTACCCATTTGGCCCCCTCTTCACCAGCTAAACCTACCCTCCTCCTACAGACCTTTAGGTCTACTTTTCGGCAACTCTAAAGACCGGCACTGTTTTAACCGGATTTTGAAATTCTCCGAAAGAGGACCCTATTACTTATTCAGCTTTCTTTGGTGGAAATACCGTAGCTGCTATAGCACTCAGACCAGCACCCATCTGGCGAATGCCGCGACCTATTCCAAATATTACAATGGCTACCAGTATCAGAGCAACGCCTATAATGATGTTCAGAATCCCAGTGAACATCAAATCTTTGTACATACCCGACATCATCATTCCCAGCCCGTAAGCTGTCATACCATCAGTTGAGGCGGCATACATAGCGGCTCTGTCAGCTCGAACATCAGGGTCTGCACCCTGAGGGTATTGTTTAAGGTATAAGCCCACGACAGTATTAGCCGAGACTGGTACTCCCTCAGGACGAGGGTTGTCATTAATGATATCTTGCTCGGTAGTATAACCTTCTGCTTCATCCTCATACAGTTGTCTCTTGCTCTTGAAGTCATTCATCTTATCCTCGATGTCTGTGAAGCTCCGTATAGGTTCGCCCGGGAAGCCCAGTCGCTCATACCGTCCATAAGCGTCTAGAGCTTCACACTTTAGTGAGTTAGCCTGAATTATATAAACAACGCCAAACACCAAGCTTATGAGACCAAGAACCAATATAACTACCCATAGCCAGCGCATCACTGCCCGCATTGTTTTCACCTCCTCTTTTTAATATTGCTTTGACTTTGCAGAGCCTTTTATCTCATCAGGTCTAAAAAACCTGTTTATTCCCCCTACCTATATACAGCCTAATCCACATAGGGGAGACCCTTACGGTCTCCCCTAATTATTTAAATTAAGCTAGGATTGTCAACCTTTTTCTCTCGCTTGCTTTTGCCAAGATATAAGAGCTACCACCCGACTACCTTTTCCTTGGGAAGGAATTCACCCAACTCCTGCAATATTTTTATAGCAAAGGGCTGGGGGTATTTCCGCCCCCGCTGCCAGCGCAACCATAACACATCACCATCGGGCATCTTTTCTGGGTCACGAGAGATTTGTGCTCTCACATATCTGGTAAAGTATTTCTTCTTCCGATCCTTTGGAGTAAGCTCCCTTATGGCTAAATTAATCTCTCCATCAGCCAGCTTTTCAGGATTATCTACAAAGCTATCATACTCCCTCTTCGCCATCCTTTAGCCTCCTTTCCTTTCGTGAAAATAGGCAGATTCTCGCCTCTGATTTAACCCCGCCAGATTCTCCTTTCGATTCGCTCTGCGGCGGTAGCGAAGATCTTGGCTGGCTCAGAATCAGGATACTTGTAAACAATAGGTACCCCCTCATCGGCACATTCAGCTACCCTCCTATCTAAAGGGATACTACCGAAGAAGGGAACACCAGTGCGCTCTGCCAAAATCTTGCCTCCACCAGATTGAATAAGGCCAACCTTCTCACCACAATTAGGACAGGTAAAAGAGCCTTCATTCTCGAAGACACCAAACACGGCTACCTTGGCTTTTTTGAGCAGCACTATAGCTTTATAAGCCACTGCTTGTGACACTGCAGAGGGGACAGTGACTACTGTACCGCCGTCCATGTCAGGGATATACTGGATGACATTTACTGTATCAGAGCTTGTCCCTGCTGGCACGTCTACAATGAGGTAATCTCGCTCTCCGTAGACAACATGGCATAAAAGCTCCTCTGTTGCTCCCCTTTTCATTTCGTGAAACCAGGTAATTGCCTCATCCTCAGGGAGGATCAATCCCATCGAAACAACCTGAATGCCAAGTATTGGTGATTCACAAGGTATCATTCCCTCATCTGACCAGCCTAAACCCCTTCCCTCAACCCCTAACATCCTAGGGACGCAGGGACCGTCAAAAACCTGGTCAAGCACTGTTACTCGCCGTCCTCTCATAGCCAAAGCGGTAGCTATATTAACAGCGACAAGTGTCTTACCGACACCTCCCTTGCCGCCAACAGATATAATTTTGTGCTTTATCCCAGCAAGATTTGCCTTCGCCTTCTCCATCCGACGACGCATAACCATCTCATCCTTTTGGGGCAAGATGCAGTCAAAATACTTCTCACACCCTTCACATTTGCTATCACAGGTTAAATCTACATTAAGAGCGGTGATTTCTTGCCTCATTTCACTTACCATCTTAGTTCCCTCCCTCGTCTTTCCAACCAAGAGCTTCTTCAACTTTATCAACAATGGCTATCAATGCCTTAGACGCAGGGCTTTCCGGATTGGCGTAGACAAAGGGTACACCCACATCTGAAGAGTAACTTACCTCTGGCTCCATGGGGATACGACCAAGGAAGGGCACATCCAGCATTTCAGCCAGCTTCTCCCCTCCCCCCTTCATCAGGGGATAAAATACCCCTTTACACTTGGGGCAGACATAGCCACTCATATTCTCAATTACCCCCAATACATTCACCCCAGCTTCAATAGCCATCACGGTGGCTCTCTTCGCCACAATCTGAGATACATTAGTCGGGTTAGTGACCATTACCATCCCATCCAGATCGGGTATATACTCCATCAGGTTAATAGCATCAGAACTAGTTCCCGGGGGAAGGTCAATCAATAAATAATCTCGTTTGCCATATTGAACGTGAGCCAGGAATTCCTCAGTAGCATTTCTCCTTAGTTCATGATACCAAGTATTAGTATCCTCCTCGGCTAATATATTTGCCATAGCCACTATTTGGATGCCTAGAAGCCCTTCTACTGGCTTGATGCCCTTTCTCTCCATCACCAGCTTCTGACCCAAAACTCCCATCATGCGAGGGATACAAGAACCGTCAAGGTCTTGGTCTAAGACGCTTACTGTCCTGCCCCTCATGGCTAAAGCGGTAGCCATATTAGCGGTGACCAAGGACTTTCCCACCCCCCCTTTGCCAGACAAAACAGCAATCTTATACTTGATCTGGGACATAGTTTGTCGCGCCCGCGACATACGGCGCCGGTCAAATACCTTAAGCTTTGTCGGCGATTTGCACTTAAAAAACCTCTCACAACTCTCACACTTCTCATCGCAGCTAAAATCTACTTGTAATGCAATAACACCACGTCTTTCCTCTTGTTGCATCACACCTCCTATGGTCTCAAACTTGCTTAAAAGGCTTACTTATTCCTTTTTCCCCCATACCTAGATTTAGTGTTTCTTATAGTTAACATTACTTCGTCACCATCCTTCAGGTTTAGCCTCTCCTTAATCCTTTCCCCAGCAATAATTTCTAAAGTGTCCTGATAGTAGTCAATAACATGGGGCAGAATCACTGCCCCCTCTATACCCCCTATAGTCACCCTGATACACTTCGCCTGGCAGAAATTATCACTCTCGGGCAAAAGGATAATCCCTTGCCTTTGTGCTAGGTTTTCAATTAGTTGCCGATCTTCTCGGCTTACCTTAAGATTCAATGTTCCTGGATATAGTTCAAACCCAAGTTTCTCACGACATTGCTCTTTCACCCAAGCCAACCCAGTAAAAAAAGCCCCCTCCCCCCTCCCGGAGAAAACCCTGCCTTTTATTTGCCTCACCTACTTTTATCTTAACGGATGCCCAATATGAAATCAAGCCTACTAAAAATTATATTTGGGTTACTAAGAACTAACATTAAAATAAACAGTGAAGGTAAAGGAAACATAATAAAAACTTGAAGCTAAGATATCATGGACACAAATCCTTGTCAAATTTGGTGTGTTAGCTTAAGTAAATGTTAATGCAAAAAAGTTTCAAGCATTCTTTTATGGTAAAATTAGAATTAACATCAGGCTATTGAGGGAAAGAGGGTATGGGTTATTTAGTGCGTCTGATGCAAATGGAGGATATTCCCCAGGTAAGCGAGATTGATAGAGAGGCTTTCCCCACTCAATGGCCCCCCCCTTCCTTCAAGAGAGACCTAAACAATAGGTTAGTCCGTTATCTAGTTGCTTTGGAGGAAACTGATATCCCGTACCAATGGTCTAAAGTCAGGGAACACAGAGCTGGGGAGAATTTAGGGGTGATTTCCAAATTAAGGCATCTGCTTAATAGGGGACACTTCTCTAATCATGAGGCAGTTATCAAGACTAATCAGAATATTGTTGGCTATGCTGCCATGTGGTTTATGGTGGATGAAGCTCACCTTACCTCTATTGCAGTACGCCAGACACACCGCTGTCGAGGGATTGGTGAGCTACTGCTCATTTCGGTCATAGATTTGGCAACACAACTTAATGCCCGAGTGGTGACTTTAGAGGTACGGGCTTCCAATCTAGTTGCCCAGACACTTTATGAGAAGTATGGCTTTACTAGAATAGGAGAACGCCGTGGCTATTATTCGGATAATGGTGAAGATGCGGTTATTATGAGTACTGAAAGGATAACCTCTGCCCCATATCAGGCACGCTTCCAGAAATTAAAACAGGAATATGTCCAAAAATGGCAAGAAGGAGGATTTAGCGCGTTAGAAAAGCCCCGCTAGCTCATCATTCTGCGGTGGCAATCTGCCATGCGTCTGGAGGAATTGCTGGATGAGTTCGCTCTCTCTCTTGGTATACATTGGTTCCTCTTCCCATTTAAAGTAACGGGCTTCTTTGTTTGTTTCCAACTGCTCAATTAACTCACGGCGTAAACTCATGGTGCCTTTTATATAAATGACGTTCTTCTCCTCATCGAATAATTGATATACACCTTCAGTTTCGGGAAGGAGGCTTATATTTTGAATCTCAAAGCGCAACCACCTCTCCGGGGGCAGCATTACTGGTGAAATTCGCCCTCTTAGCTCGCATCTTAGACATCGCTTTGCTTCCCTAACTGCCTCCTCGGCATTGAAACCAAGCTTCACCTCATCGAACCCCCAAAGCCGCTTTTCCAGTGGTAGAGAAAGCGTGGGAACCCTATGCCAATCGGCAAAACCTTCGTCATGTCCCAGCCAGGGATCTGGCTCCTCTGGCTCAGCCAATTGCTCATCAATAATCCCTTCACCGCCAAGATACCTGTCTATGGAGATGGCAGCTTTCCTCCCCATAGCGATTGCTTCAATGACTGAGGCAGGACCAATCACAACATCGCCACCAGCAAATACCCCTTTTCTACTGGTGGCTAAGGTATCTGGATCAACTTCAATAGTATTTTCTTTGCTTACTTTTAGTCTCCACCCTTCAGGGATTTCCGGTCTTTGTCCCATAGCAAGAACTACCTTATCGAACTCAGCGGTAAAGCTTTCCCCTGTCTTGTTACTCATAAACTCAACTTTGAGCCTCTCCCCGTCAGGGCTTATCTTCTTAAGGGTAGTAAGGCAGACGATTTCCACTCCTTCCTCAGTGGCTCTTTCAACCTGGTTATGATTAACCGTTATTTCCGCTTGGGGACAATAAATGGTCACCTCTTTAGCACCCAGGCGAAGGACGAGGCGTGCTACATCAATAGCAATGCGAGTTCCGCCGACTATGGCTACCTTTCCTGCTGACCTGCCTTGTTTATATGAATTCACTTCTCTCAGAAAGGACAATGCACCTACTACTCCAGAGCTACTTTCTCCTTCTATCCCTGGAGTAACATCTTGATGCGCTCCAACAGCAATAAAAATAGCTTGACAACCCTGTTCAAAAAGACTATCGATGGACTCCACCTTGGTATTTGTTTTTATATCCACACCGGCATTCTTTATGTGGTTGATTTCTCTTTTCACCACTGCTTTTGGCAATCGAATTTCGGGGATGCCTACTTGCATCATCCCCCCTGGCTCAGGCAGAGCTTCAAAAACAGTTACCTGACGTCCTAGCTTTGCTAGGTAGTATCCGGCGGTTAGTCCGGCTGGTCCAGAACCGATGATGGCTATTTTTTTGCCTGTCGGTATATGGGGCTTAATATTTGCTTCCCATGATCCTGAATCCTGTTCGGCAGCAAAACGCTCCAATGCCTGAATTGAAATCGGCTCATTCAGCTTTCCCCGGCGGCATACCTCCTCACAAGGATGAGGACATATACGTCCAAGGACTGCTGGAAAGGGAACCTTTTCTCTAATTACTGCTATAGCCTGAGGGAGTTTTCCCTCGGCAATGAGGTGGATATAACGGGGGATATCTATATTGGCAGGGCAGTCATGGCGGCAAGGAGGTTCCTGCCATTTCTCCTTATCCCTCATAGCTCCAGTGGGGCAAACCTCGATACAGGAGAGACAAGATTTACATCCTGCCTCTCTAAAGGTTTGACCAAAAGCAATAGTAACAGTGCGATTAATACCCCGAGAAGCAAAATCAGGAATGCTCACCCCCCTTACTTCCTGACACATCCTTACGCAGCGACCACAGAGAATACAAAGACTGGGATCGTAGATAAAGAAAGGCTCGTCTTTGATAACGGGGCTAGGTGTCTTAGGAATGTACCGAGGGAGATCTTCTTTAATCCCAATATATTCAGCCACTTTTCGTAGTTCGCAGTTATTAAATTTAGGGCAGCAGCGCTCTACCTCTGGTACGTTGCTGGAGCATTGAGTTAGGCTACAGCCTTCCCTCTGAGCGCAGGTGAGGCAAGTATGGGGATGCTCAGATAGGATAAGCGCTAGTAACTCGCGTCTCAGCCTCTGGACTTCGGGAGTATTAGTATGAACAACCATATCCTCTCTAGCTGACATAGTGCAGGCAATAGGAAATCCCTTGACTCCTTCAATTTCTACAATACAGAGGCGGCATGCCCCAAATGGAAGTAGGTCTGGATGCCAGCAGAGAGTAGGGATATAAACGCCAGCACTTTGCGCTGCCTCTAATACTGTGGCTCCCTCTTTCACTTTCGCTGTAACTCCGTCAATGGTCAAGGTAATCATCTTTTCCTCAGCGGTCAATCCTCTCAATGCTTAGTTTTTGCTCTGACCAGGATCCTTTCTTCAGCAGAAGGAGGTGGTGGCACCGGCTCGCCGGAGGTTCTCTTTACGGCGCTAAACCGAGGCGGGCAAACCTCAAAGCAAATACCACACTTAGTGCATTTTGTCTGGTCAATGACATGGATTTCATTCTTACTGCCGCTGATAGCTTGGGCTGGACAGTTCCTAAGACAAATCAGGCAAGCTTGACATTTACTCGGGTCTATATAATAGGAGACAAGAGCCTTGCAGACATAGGCCAGACAGCGTTTTTCTTCGATATGTGCCCGATACTCATCCGGAAAATACTGCAGGGTAGTTAATACTGGGTTGGGGGCAGTTACACCTAAGGCGCAGAGAGAGGTATCTCGGAGTATCCCGGCTAGCTCCTTCAAACGCTCGATGTCCCCTTTATCTCCCTTTCCTTCAGTGATATTGGTCAATAGCTCCAGCATCTGCTTAATCCCCAGACGACAAGGCACGCACTTACCGCAGGCTTCATCAGTAAGGAAGGTGATAAAGTACTTAGCCACATCAACCATACAGGTATCTTCATCCATTACAATCATGCCACCTGAGCCCATCATTGAGCCCAGCTTGGTCAACTCGTCAAAGTCAACCGGCGTATCAATAAGTTCCTCAGGAATGCATCCCCCGGAAGGACCCCCAGTCTGCACCGCCTTAAATTTCTTCCCCTTAGGGATTCCTCCCCCTATCTTGTAAATGATATCCCTCAAGCTGATACCCATAGGAACTTCTACCAATCCAGTGTTATTTACCTTGCCTACCAAGGAAAATATCTTTGTCCCTTTGCTTCTTTCCGTTCCGATGGAACTAAACCAATCAGCACCGTTATTGATTATAAGGGGTACATTTGCCCAAGTTTCCACATTATTTAGGTTACTAGGTCTACCCCATATTCCGCTTATCGCAGTGTGGAT
>CAZUZX010000011.1:0-17193 GCA_964624525.1 uncultured Dehalococcoidia bacterium
TGGGCGCCGTCCTCATAATAGTAATAAGTATCTTGATAGGGCATCACTTGGTCCGAAGACGAACTTTGTAATTACACAAAGGTCCCGATTGTTTAGGATTGAACTAAAGCATGCTCCTTGGTTAGCTTGCGACGCACATACTGTCCGGTAAGGCATCCATCACTTTGAGTTATCTCTTCAGGGGTTCCGGTAGCTATCACATAGCCACCTTTATCACCCGCCCCAGGACCAAGGTCAATAATGTAATCAGCGTTCTTGATGACATCCAAATGGTGCTCAATGATAACCACGGTATTGCCACCTTCGACAAGTCGCTGCAGCACCCTCAGCAAGGCAGCTATATCCTCGAAGGAGAGACCGGTAGTAGGTTCGTCCAGAATATAGAGGGTTCTTCCAGTAGAGCGGCGGGAAAGCTCAGTGGATAGTTTCACCCGCTGGGCTTCTCCACCGGAGAGGGTGGTAGCGGGCTGTCCCAGTTTGATATATCCCAAACCTACGTCACGGAGTGTTTCCAGCTTACTTCTCACCTTGGGAAAATGTTCAAAAAAGGCAAGAGCCTCCTCGACACTCATCTCCAGAACCTCAGCGATATTCTTGCCTTTAAAGCGTATCTCCAGAGCCTCACGGTTATAACGCTTTCCTTTACATAACTCACAAGGGACGGTGACATCGGGGAGAAACTGCATCTCAATCTGGATATAACCCTGCCCCTGGCAAGCTTCGCAGCGTCCTCCCTTAACATTAAAGGAGAAGCGACCTGGGGCATAACCTCGCACCCGTGCTTCAGGCGCAGTGGCGAAGAGTTCGCGAATGGGGGTAAAAGTACCGGTATAGGTCGCTGGGTTACTCCGCGGCGTTCGCCCGATAGGAGATTGGTCAATGTTAACCACCTTATCAATATGCTCCAAACCTACGATGCTATCGCAATCACCCGGTCTATCCTTGGCTCTATAGAATATCTGGGCTAGCTTTTTATAAAGAATCTCATTGATGAGGGTGCTCTTACCACTACCGGAAACCCCGGTAATACAAACAAACACCCCCAGAGGGATATGGACATCAATATTCTTCAGATTATTCTGTCGTGCCCCAAGAATTACCAGCTCTTTTCCTGAGCCAGGATGCCGCTTACGAGGCAAAGGTATTTCTCTCACGCCATTAAGATACTGTCCGGTTATGGAACCAGAGCAAGCTATAATATCTTCTATTGTTCCCGTAGCTACAATCTCCCCCCCATGCTCGCCAGCACCCGGTCCCATATCAATGATATAATCAGCCGCCCGCATCATCGCTTCATCATGCTCGACAATGATAATGGTATTACCTAAGTCCCTTAAACGTTTTAAAGTCGCAATTAAGCGGTAATTATCAGCGGCATGTAAACCTACCGTGGGCTCATCACAGATATAAAGCACCCCCATAAGCCCACTTCCTATCTGGGTAGCCAGACGAATCCGTTGCGCCTCGCCCCCGCTAAGGGTAGATGAGGGGCGGTCTAAAGTGAGGTAATCCAGCCCGATATCCATAAGGAAACCCAGGCGGGCTCGAATCTCTTTCAGAATCTGACGGGCGATAGTCATCTCCCGGGGGGTAAGTATAGGCTGACCAGTTTTCTCCCCACTAATAGCTTGCACCCATTCTAAGGCTTCCACAACAGACATTGATGTCACATCCATAATGTTTTTATCCTCAATGATCACTGCCAAGGATTCTGGTTTAAGCCTCTTTCCCTGGCAGGTGGGGCAGGGATGGGAGGACATATAGCGCTCGATTTCAGCACGGGTATAATCAGACTCTGTCTGCCTGTAGCGGCGCTCCAAGTAAGGGATTACCCCTTCAAAGTCGGTATAATAGTGGCGGACTCTGCCCTCATGGTCTCTATATCTATATCTAACTTCTAATTCCTCCTCACTGCCATAGAGGAGAATGTGTAGTTGTTCCGGGCTAAGATTTTTAACCGGGACATTGACTGAGAAACCATAGCGTTCCGCTACGGCTTCTACTATTTCTTCGTACCAGGCACTAACGGACCCTGTTCTTGCCCAGGGCTGAATAGCCCCCTCAGCTAAGGTAAGTTCCTTATTGGGAATGACTAGGTCAGGGTCAATCTCCAGTCTACGACCTAAGCCAGTGCAATCAGGACAGGCTCCGTGAGGACTATTAAAGCTAAAGGTTCGGGGGGCAATCTCGCCGAGACTAACCCCACAGTGCACACAGGCAAAGTGTTCTGAAAAGAGTAACTCCCCTCCGTCTACTATGGAAACGAGCACTACGCCTGCCCCTAGCTTAAGGGCGGTTTCCACTGAATCGGCAATCCGGCTCGCCTCTGTGGCCGCATCAATAACCAGACGATCTACCACCGCTTCGATAGAGTGTTTCTTATTCTTATCTAGTTGGAATTCTTCGGAGAGATCGTAGATATGCCCATCAACTCGCACCCTTACATAGCCTGCCCTTCTTAGGTCTTCAAACACTACCTGATGCTCACCTTTACGGTCTCTCACCAGGGGAGCCATAATCATAATGCGGCTGCCTTGAGGGAGAGCAAGAAGGGAATCAACAATCTGTTGTACTGTCTGCTGGGCAATTCTCCGTCCACACTGAGGGCAGTGAGGATGCCCCACCCGGGCAAAGAAGAGCCGCAGATAATCGTAGATTTCGGTTACTGTGCCCACAATGGAACGCGGGTTGCGAGGCGGACCCTTTTGGTCAATGGAAATAGCTGGTGATAGCCCTTCAATATAATCTACGTCTGGCTTCTCCATCTGCCCTAAAAACTGGCGGGCATAGGCCGATAGAGATTCGACATAACGGCGTTGCCCCTCAGCGTAGATGGTATCAAAGGCTAAAGAGCTCTTACCCGAGCCGGATACGCCAGTGATAACTACTAGCTTATCACGGGGGATAATGACATCAATATTCTTTAGGTTATGTTCTCGAGCCCCTTTAACAAAAATAGCCTCTACTGACATACTTATTTTCCCATTTTAAATTTTAACACTGGGAGTAATAGTGGGACAATAATTTCTTCCGCTAGTTTGTCTAGCTATTCGAACTATCATTGCGACCCCTTCGCTTTTTGTCATTCTGAGCGAAGCGAAGAACCTCATGACACTCAGGGCAGGCTCCGCGAAGTAATCTTGTAATTGCTCTTAAGATTGCTTTGTAGCTGTGTTTCTCGCAATCTAACATGCCAATTATCATTGGCACCACGGGGGATGAAAATAGATTGTGCCAGATGCCGTTCGTGGTGAGCTTGTCGAACCATGAACGGACCTTCGACAGGCTCAGGGCGAACGGAGCAAATCTATTTTTTCATAACAATGATACTAATCAATCAAAAAGTAATATCTAAGGTAGCTATCATATCACTCAGATCCTATTCACGGGAAATGGCGTCTTTCGCACAACGTTTAGGGCAAACCGCCGTTGCGACCCGCCACGTATGAATGACTCAATTTTGTGGCGGGGCGCAATGGAGCGAGCTCTTCATAGCGAGCCAATCTTTGTCTTAGCTCTTGCTTACACAGAGAGCGAGCGTCGGTTTGCCGATTGTTAGGCGAAGTGCCGCTCACTCCGTCTTAGTCCAAATAGGCGCCGATGATGATGAGCGCTGAGGCACTCGAGAAAATTAATGGACAGAGTTTGAATGCTATGAATGAATTTCTGAATCCTGTGAACAATGAAACGATGGACAAAACGTTCAGAGCCGCAAACGAGGTCCAGTACACCGCTTTGGAAACCAAACTAGTTCGGTCCAGGTATGTCGCTACTGCAACGAGAAGGCCGATAAAGATAAGAGCCACTCCCTCGGTGATCCATTCCATTGTGATAATGCGTTTGTTGTCCAACGAGATGTCACCGAAGCCGAGGACGACATTCCGTGTAGGGAATAGATGTGCAATACCCCAGCCGAACAGTAGAAACGAGCCGATATATGTCAGGACTGCTCCGTTCATGATTGGTTCCTCATGGCAAACATCGCTGCGGCATTTCGCCTAACGTTCTGCGTGTTTGCGAAGTGCCGAAGGCATTTGCATGAGCGAAACGAAACGCAAACACGCTGTTACATGACCCGAAGAGCAAGGTTGTGAAGCAACCGCAAAGTTCCGAACCCCGCCCAAAATTGAATCTTTAGTCATAGGTTACCTCTTTTTCTTAACTAATTCTACCCCTTCCTTGAAAGCAATTTCATTAAGGATGTTCTTAAGAATTTTTGCTTTGACTTTAATATCGTTTGATTTGACATTATTTGCTTTTATTTTTTGGAGTACGTCATCCAATGAGTTTTCTAAACTTGTTAAATCAAGTAAAGCCGCTGATTTGCAGTAAAAACTTCTTGATCTTCCATCATCAAAATTCTCTATCATTGTTTCAAGCAATTTAATTCGTCTTTCCTGTTGTTCTATGAACTTCTTTATCCTATATTCTCTTATGAAATTCAAATTGGGCATAATCTTCCTATAGGGTGGGTAAGAAGAAGTCTCTAAAGATTGGTATTCTTCAGCATCTTTAAATTTTGAGCATGGAAATTCAGAACATTCCGCACAGACTTCGAGATTCTTCTTCTTGACACAACAGGTTATGAAGGAACATGTTGGACGCTTATTAAAGAAACCGGGACCGCAGCATCCAGGACATCTTGAAGTTCCCACGGTATAGTATCTTGGGCATAAGCCACAATCAAGACCACATACACCAATTGTCGGATAGGTTTTTACAGGTTTATTCATTCCTTTATTCATAGTTTTTACCCTAATTCATAACTATGCCAAATATTTTTCAAAATCTACAACAACATATTTTTTGCCTTTCTGGATTACTTTATGTCCTTCATTCTCTAAGAGTTTCTTTTGGCCTTCTACTCCGCCAGGATATTTCTCGTTTATTACTCCACCTGCTTTTAATGTTCGCCAATAAGGAGTAATGTTTTTCTTTCCTTGCGATGCTAGTTCTGCTGATGCCTCAGCTGCGATACGGGCAAAAATCCCTGTGGTTACTGGGCAGCCAATTGTAGCACCATGTTTCTCTGCAAGTGCCGTACGAATTTCATTGATGATAATTAACTTTCCTTTAGGAACCTTTTTCATGATCTCGTCCACTTCAATTGGTGCTGGAATTACTACTGTATCACCAACTTTTGTTCCCCATCTGCCAGCCATTTGGGGAATAATTTTTTCCACTTTCGGCAGACCTTTACTATCTAACAATTTCTCTTGCCAAGATTTGCGTTTTTTAGGCATCTGTTTCACCTCCATAGTTTGGTTTATGAATATTTCTCCATTCTAAAGGCGGGGTTCGGAATTTCATATAACTTGGGCGTAACCGCATTGCGGTTATTTTCCATTTAGCCTCATTCTATCCAACGAGCTTTGAATTTTCCCCAGCACCTTGTTGGAAACATGGATACCATTTACTGCCCCCAACAGCCTTGATTTTCGCTATATGGACAGGGTCATATGGGAAAGTAATCGTTATTCTTCCTGCCATTCCTTTGCTGATTTTTACGTTTGCTACCATTGCTGCCACCATTATATCGTAGTACCGAAAAAGTAAACAAACGCAATTTGTTTTGAGATTGAATATAGTAATCAATCTTCAAGGGGAATGGTAAATGAGCACACGCGCAGTCTTGATCTCGTTCAGATAGATGACATTTCATATGCTTATGATATTGGGTAATAACCCTCCATGTCATTGCGAGCCGAAGGCGTGGCAATCTCATTACAGTTGTGGGTCTGTTCTGAATGGAGCAAGGGATGACACCGGGAGATTGCTTCGTCGTCCTTCTGCGAAGGACTCCTCGCAATGACGAAAAAGTCGAGGTGTCACTAATCACCGGGACGAGTATAAGTCTTTGACGCCCTATGAGGCGAATGTTATACTTTCTATGCTCTAAGCTTTGCCGGGGCTGATTGGTCGCTGGAAAGCTAATATATTGTGAAAAAAGTCGGCATTATTTATCACCCCAAAATTGCTGCGGCTAAAGCTCTAGCTGAACAGCTATCTCAGATTTTACCCTCTTTAAATGCGGCCGCTTGGACTTGTTCTGCTTGGGATGAGCCCGGGGTAAAAGCTCAAATTCCAGGTACCGATTTAGCTATCAGTGTCGGTGGTGATGGCACTATTCTACGAGTAGCTCGAGCAGTAACCTTGTGGAAAACACCTATTTTAGGAGTAAATGTAGGGCATCTGGGATTTATGACTGAGCTTAGTGCTGCAGATGTTATTGACAAGTTGCCTGCCCTTCTCAGCGGCGAAGGCTGGATTGACCAGCGGACTATGCTACAAATTGAGTTATCATTTACAACTGAGAAGCAGCTTGGGAATGAGACTCTTCAGCCGCTCTATGCCTTGAATGATGCTGTGGTAGGGCGGGGAGCAATATCACGCGTGGTCTATGTAAAAACCACCATTGATGGCGAACTTCTAATCACCTATAAAGCTGATGGAGTTATTATTTCCACGGCTACTGGTAGCACCGGTTATTCTTTGGCTGCTGGAGGACCTATTATCTATCCGCAAAGCGAGGAGATTTTGATCAAGCCCATTGCCGCTCACCTAACTACAGCTCATGCTTTGGTGCTCCCACCTACAGCTACGATAGAACTGGAGGTTCATAGTGACCATCAGGCTATGCTCAGCATTGACGGACAGATAGACTTTGTGCTGCAAGATGGAGATAAGATTCGAGTGAAGCGCAGTTCTTACTTAACTCGGTTTCTGAGGATTCACCCCCCGGCTTTCTTTTACCGCACACTAGAGCAGAGATTAAGGGGAAAAACTTGAAGGTTAGCCTAGGTAAAAAAGGATTAGTGGTAGAAAAAGCAAAAATTGGTGATGCCCCCCAAATACACAAGCTAGTCAATTACTTTGCTGAGAAGGGGGATATGCTGCCCCGCGCCTTAAGCGAGATTTATGAAAATGTGAGGGATTTTTTTATCGTTAGAGGAAGGGGCAAAGTAATTGCCTGTGCCGCTCTTCACATATACTGGTCTGATTTAGCTGAGATTAGAGCGGTGGCGGTAAGTGAAGATAGCCAGAATCAAGGGATGGGAGCCTATCTTATTGAGACATGCCTTAATGAGGCAAGAGAGTTGGGCATTCCGGCTGTTTTCTGCCTCACTTATAATCCGGCTTTTTTTGAAAAATTTGGTTTCTGCCGGATTGATAAACTGGAGCTCCCCCGCAAGGTCTGGGCAGAGTGCTATCGTTGCCCTAAATTCCCTAACTGCGACGAGGTAGCTTTAATATGCCATATTAAAAAGGAGTAAATGAACTAAGAATGAGAAAGCAATGCGGGAATTTGATCACGACCTCATAATCTTAGGCTCTGGAATAGCTGGCTTGCGGGCAGCTATAGAAGCAGCGCGAATAAGCCGAGGGGAAGCGGATATAGCTATTATTTCCAAGGTTCAACTGATGCGTTCCCACTCGGTTTGTGCTGAAGGTGGCACAGCAGCCGTGATGCATCCTGAGGAGGGAGACAGTCTGGAATTGCATGCCTGGGACACGGTGAGGGGGAGTGATTTCCTGGCTGATCAGGATGCGGTAGCCCGTTTTATAGAGGAAGCACCTAAGGAAATAATACAACTGGAGCACTGGGGTATCCCTTGGTCACGCCGTCCCGATGGACGCATAGACCAACGACCCTTCGGTGGGCACAGCTTTGACCGAGCAGTCTTTGCCGCTGATAAAACTGGCTTTTTTGAGATGCACACTCTTTATGATACCTTGCAAAAATATGCCCGAGTCACTCGATATGATGAGTGTTACGCCACATCAATCCTAGTAGAAGATAGCTCCTTCCGAGGTTTAACTGTTTGGGATTTGACCAGTGGTGATTTTTTTGTCCTCAGAGGAAGGGCTTTAATTATCGCTACTGGTGGTGCCTGCCGCATGTATGGTTTTACCACTTATTCTCTTACGGCTACTGGTGATGGTTTAGCTATGGCTTATAGAGCTGGATTCCCCCTTAAAGATATGGAATTTGTTCAGTTCCATCCCACTGGTCTTGTTCCCTCTGGCATCTTGATCACTGAAGGGGCACGAGGTGAGGGTGGCTACCTCATTAATAGTAAAGGCGAGAGATTCATGGAGAAATATGCCCCAGCCAAGAAGGAGATAGCGCCTCGGGACATCGTATCTCGCTCCATGATAACTGAGATTGAGCAGGGAAGAGGTTTTGCCCGACCGGATGGTCTGGATTATATTCACATAGATTTGCGCCATCTTGGTGCGGATAAGATTAATCAGCGGTTGCCACTCATAAGGGAGGTAGCTATAAAATTTGCTTTTCTTGATCCTATCTCTGAGCCTATCCCGGTCCGTCCTGCCGCTCATTATTTCATGGGTGGTATCCACACCGATATTGATGGTGCAACTTCAATAGAGGGGGTTTGGGTAGCTGGTGAGGCTGGTTGCGTCTCTCTACATGGCGCTAATCGCCTGGGCGCAAATTCCACTGCGGAATGTCTGGTATGGGGGAAAATTACCGGAGCGAAAGCAGTTAATTGGGCTATAAAGCGAAAGGCTTTACCTTTGGTATCTAGGGAAAGATTGCGTCAGGAGGAAGCACTTCTCTTTGAAGAATTCCATGATAAGGGAGAAAATGCTTATCTCATCCGTAAGGAATTGCAGGATATAATGGACCACCGGGTGGGAGTCTTCCGCAACGAATTAGAATTGGAGAGCGCTCTTAAAAGAATAAGAGAGCTGAAAGAGAGTGTAAAGTATGCTCAAGTTAAGGACAAGAGCCGAATATATAATACCAACCTTCTCACTGTCTTGGAAGTGAAAAACCTGCTGGATTTAGCCGAAGTAATTGTTGCTGGAGGTCTGGCACGCACTGAATCCCGAGGGGCTCACTCCCGACGGGATTTCCCACAGAGGGACGATGTTAACTGGCTGAAACATACTCTAGCATACTACGCCCCAGAGGGACCACGGCTAGATTTTACCCCAGTGACCATCACTATGTGGGAACCGGTGGAAAGGAGGTATTGACGTAAGTGAAGGTGAGTGTGAGGAAAAGGAATACTATGGAGAACTATCTGGGTATCAAAGGTTGGGTATGGGCTGGGTGGTATAGACTGGAGCGTTATCTTTACACACTGCAGCGCTTGAGTGGTCTGGGGATACTTTTTTATTTGGCGATGCACCTCATTGTAAACGGCTTTCGCCTTGCTGGAGCTGAGGGTTGGGAAGGAGTAATGAGCCTTTTCCGCTCTCCTGGGTTTAAGGTAGGGGAATACCTTGTCATTGCTGCGGCTATTTTTCACGGTCTTAACGGTATAAGGCTTATTTTGCAAGAGCTTGGTTTTCTATTAGCTCGCCCTAAACCTCCAGTATATCCCTATAGAGACTCTTTGCGACGAAGGCGCCCGATTGTATTAGCCATGGGCGCTTTAGTAATAGTTTTTCTTCTCGTTGTCTTGATTGACTTCGTGATATGAGGGGGTAATTATGCGGGAAAGTCATTATTGGCTTCTCTTTCAAATTGCAGCCGTGATACTTTTTGTTTTCCTAGGCATGCATCTAGTGATGATGCACCTAGATGATATCCTACATTTTTTTGGCGTGGATATGGGGGACGCAACTTCCTGGAGTTCGGTAATGCAAAGAGCGGGTAGTTCGAGCTGGCTTGCCATCTACATTATTTTTTTGGCATTGGCTCTTTACCACGGGTTTTATGGCTTAAGGGTAATCCTTATAGAGCTACCCTTACCTTCCTTTGCTGTCCGCACTATTAAGTGGGCTATACCACTCATTGGGGTGGCGGTTTTTGCTTACGGTATTTATATCCCCATAAATGCATACTTATAAGAGGTTGACCTATGTTTAAGAAAGGGAGAAGAGACTGGACTCCAAAAAAGCTAGTCTTTAGAGTTCAGAGGTATGAGCCTACTGGCAATGAGAAGCCTCATCTTGAGGAGTTTACTGTGCCTTTCACTAAGGGGATGACAGTGCTTGATGGTCTTATTTATATTAAGGAGGAGATAGATAATACTCTGGCATTTCGAACCTCCTGTCGTATGGGAATTTGTGGTTCATGTGGTATGCTTATCAATAATTTTCCTCACCTTGCTTGTCACACTCCGGTGGAGGAGCTCAGGAAAGACATGCTGGAAATCAAAGCCTTACCCAATTTTGCCATTGTTAAAGATTTGATCTCCGACCTTACTCCACTATTTGAGAAACATAAATCCGTACAGCCTTATATTCTCAGATCAGATAGCCAAGAGGTAGAAGAGCCTAGCGGTGAATTTTCCCAATCTCCGCAAGAATTGGAGGATTATGAACAGTTTGCTTATTGCATTAAATGTGGGATTTGCATGGCAGGCTGTCCTACAGTAGCTACGGATAGACTTTTCCTAGGTCCACAACCCTTAGCTCAGGCTTATAGGTATTTAGCCGATAGTCGGGATGAAGGGGGAAAGGAAAGGCTCTTGGCGGTTGATACAGCACATGGAGTATGGCTCTGTCACCTCGCTGGGGCTTGTTCCGAAGCTTGTCCTAAGGGTGTTGACCCAGCATTAGCTATTCAATTGCTCAGAAGGAAGGTAATTTTGAAGACTATCAGGCTACGAAAAGAAAAACAACCGTCTCCTTTGGTCAAGCCGCCTACGGAGCAGAAACCTAAACTGCCAGTGCCGGAATTTACTGCCAAACACTCTTCAAAAAGGGGGTAGTTTGGGAACTAGTAGAGAGCGGGTATTAAGCAGTCAGGAAATATTCCAAGGGCGGGCAATAAAGGTGCGGGTAGATACTGTAGTAAAACCCGGGGGTAGAAAAACCACTCGAGAGATTGTTGAGCACGACGATTGTGTAGCTATTGTAGCTATAGATAATGAAGGGAATGTCCTTCTGGTTCGTCAGTTTCGCCAAGCTGTAGGCAAGGAACTCTTAGAGATTCCTGCCGGTGGTATAGACCGCGGTGAAGACGCTGCCCAAGCAGTGCGCCGTGAATTGCAGGAGGAAACTGGCTATCTCCCTCAAAAATTAAAGAGACTAGGAGGTTTTTATTCTGCTCCAGGTTACTCTACCGAGTACTTATATCTTTACCTAGCAACTGAGCTTATCTTCAGCCCCCTTGAGGCTGAGGATACGGAGAGCATTGAGCTAGTTCGGGTGCCTTTTGCCGACATTCCTAACCTTATCGCTTCAGGCAAGATTGATGATGCCAAGAGCATTGCCGGGCTGCTGAGCGCTTCCCTTCAGTGGCACAACATATTTCCTCCAGGTAGAGCAAAGAGTAAAAAAGGAGGATGATGAAGATATGTCTTCTATCTTATAGAGGAAACCCTTACTGTGGCGGGCAAGGTATTTACATTCATTACCTTTCCAGAGAGCTATCTAGGCTAGGACACGAGGTTCAAGTTCTCTCGGGACCTCCTCATCCGGAGGTTATCGAAGCAGTAAAGGTACATAAAGTTGAAAGCCTGAATCTTTATGATTCGGCGGGTTTTTCCCCGGCAAAGCCATCTCAACTACTTAATCCGGTTAACTTCTATGAGTTTGCAGCAGTGCGTCTTGGAATGTTCCCTGAGCCTCTCACCTTTAGTATCCGAGCTTATGGCAAACTGAGAGAACTTTTATCCCACTTTAGGTTTGATGTTATTCATGATAACCAAAGCTTGGGCTATGGTTTGCTCCTAATGAAGCGCTTCAAGATTCCCCTTATTAGCACTATCCATCACCCTATACCTATTGATCGGCAAATAGAGATTACCCATGCCAGAAGCTGGCAGCAGAAATTTAGAATAATGAAATGGTACTCCTTTGTAAACATGCAACGCCGGGTATCCAGGCGAATGGATAGGATAATCAATGTTTCCGAGAGTTCCGCAGAGGAGACAAGACGCCTTTTCAAAGTTCCTCAAGAAAAACTAAGAGTGGTATATAATGGCGTCGATGGCAACCTCTTTAAGACGGATAATTCGGTACCAAGGGAGCCAAACAGCCTTATTATGGTTGGAGAAGGCAGGATAAAGGGGTTTCTCTATCTCTTAAGAGCCATTCAATCATTGCGAAATGAAGTGAAGATAAAATTAACTGTTGTCGGCAGGGGGCCCCCGGATAATCAGTATGCTTCGAGGCTGCTAAAAGAATGCGGACTCGAAGATACGGTCACCTTTACCGGAAGGATAAGTGCTGAGGAACTTGCCAAGCGCTATTCAGCTGTAGAGGTGGCAATCGTTCCCTCACTCTACGAAGGCTTTGGCTTCCCAGCTGCTGAAGCAATGTCTTGTAAGCTTCCTCTTGTGGCTACTAAGGCGGGAGCACTCCCTGAAGTAGTGGGCGAGGATGGTGAATCAGCAATACTTGTGCCACCAAGTGACTCTGATGCTTTAGCAACAGCCATTAAGCGCCTATTAGCTGATGAACTCCTGCGAAGGAAGATGGGCGAGGCAGGCAGGAAGCGTGTGGAGCGGAACTTTACCTGGGAACAAGCTGCTAAGAGAACTCTGGAAGTATATCAGGAGCTATTGTGAATGCTTACCATCGATTATAACCTCCTGGGAGTTCAGGATGGTGAACGGATTTTGGATGTTGGCTGTGGTCATGGGAGACATAGTTGGGAGGCATATAAACGAAATGGCTGTTTAATCTGTGCCCTGGATATTGAGGAGGAGAGCCTCATAAAAACAAGGTATGTGCTTCGACTTATGGATGAGCAAGCCAACTCTAAGAGGAATTGGCTTGTAATAAGGGGAGATGCAGTGAACCTGCCCTTCAAGGATGCTTTCTTTGACAAAATCATCTGTTCAGAGGTGCTGGAGCACCTTTCTGATGATCAGCAAGGTGTAAGAGAAATGGTGAGGGTGTTAAAAGATGATGGCATACTCGCTGTCAGTGTGCCTACTTATCTCACCGAAACCGTCTATTGGAGAATATCTAAGGACTACTATAACCATCCCGGGGGTCATATTAGGAAATATAAATCTCGGGAAATCTTTAATTTATTAGAGCAAAGTAATCTTCACATCTATGCCATCCGCCATGAACATGCTTTGCATTCTATCTACTGGCTGCTTCGCTGCCTCTTTGGAGTAAAGAATGAAAAAGCTTTAATCCCTGCCCTTTATCACAAATTTTTAGTGTGGGACCTAAAGATAAGAAGCAAGCCCATCCGCTTACTTGAAAGTCTATTAAATCTATTCTTCCCGAAAAGCATTGTCCTTTATGCCCGCAGGGGTAAAGGTGCCTGGACTTAAAGAAATGAGAGAAAATTTTCACCAGTTGATTGAGGAGCAGGCGAGCTTTATTAGTCGTCATCAGCTCCCCCCTGGAGCTATTCCCTGGTACGAAGGTGGTATTACAGACCCCTGGGATCATGTAGAATGTGCCATTGCTTTAGATATGGTTGGTAAGTTCACTGAGGCTGCTAGGGCTTATAACTGGCTACGTGACATTCAGAACCCTGATGGGAGCTGGTATTCTAGTTATTTGAATGACCAACCTAAGGATCTAACCAAAGACACAAACTTCAGCTCTTACATTGCCACTGGGGTATGGCATCATTACCTAACTACCAGGGATCTGGGCTTTCTTCATCAAATGTGGACTACGATTGAGAAAAGCATAGCCTTTACTTTACATCTTCAGCAACCAAGTGGTGAAATTTATTGGGCTCTGGATGCAAATGGTGTCACCTGGCCAGGTGCTCTCTTAGCGGCATCGAGCTGTACCTGGCAGAGTATTAGGAATAGTATAAAAATTGCCAGAGTGCTCGGGTTAGAAAAACCTGATTGGGATGCCAAAAGCAGAAGGCTAGCCAGAGCAATAAGAGAGCACTCTGAGCTTTTCAATAAGTTTGGTGAGAACAGGCAGGATTACGCCATTAACTGGTATTACCCGGTCCTTGCTGGGGTGATTAGAGGAAAGGAAGCAAAGGAGCATATCTTTAAACACTGGGAAGATTTTGTTATTGATAATTGGGGGTGCAAATGCGTTGCCCATGCACCCTGGGTAACTGTAGCTGAAACCTGTGAATTGATTTTGACTTTAAGCCGAATAAGTGAATTGGGTAAAGCGAGGTTATTGTTAGACTGGATCCTTCGGCTTCAGGATAAGAATGGTGGCTTCTCGGCAGGGATAAAACTGCCAGAGCAAATAATCTGGCCCCAGGAGAAAACAACCTGGACATCAGCTGCAGTAGTAATGGCGGTATCAGCCCAGGCTAAAAACCTATCGAGAGGTGGGAGGCAAGATGTTCGATTCGGTAGGTTATGAGGTCCTGGTGGACTTTATGAATAGGTGTGAATTGCAGAAGTTAGAGGGGGACATAATTGAAGTTGGTGCATTTTTAGGTGGTGGTACCGTTAAGTTAGCCAAATTTGCAAAAAATTATGGCAAGAAGGTATATGTGATTGATATTTTCGATCCCGAATTTGACCAGACCGAGGATGTAAGCGGGGTGAAGATGTGCCACATCTACCAGGCATTCCTTGGAGGTCGCTCACAGCTAGAAATTTACCAGGAAATGACAAAAGGTTGGGATAACATTATTACTATTAAAGAGGACTCTAAAAAGGTTAGGTTTCCTAAAGAACAAAAATTTATCTTCGGATTTATCGATGGTAACCATCAACCAGAATATGTAAGGAACGACTTTCACATTATTTGGTCTAATCTTATCTCAGGGGGTGCAGTTGGTTTCCATGATTACAACTATACCCTGCCAGATGTTACTAAAGCCATTGATGGGCTAATAAAAGAGCATGAAAAAGGAATAAGTGAAGTGCAGGAAATAGAGCCAAAACATGTCATTTTATTAATTAGAAGGTAGAACCCCCAGCCCATCTCCATATTACATTTCCTTCATCTACCTCATAATGCAAAATCCCCTCGCTAACCATGCCCTTGATCCCTTCTCTAAGGTAATGGAGAGGATAAGTTATCTCCTTTGATACCTTGGCTGCTAGTTCCTCTATCACATCCCCCCTTGTTTCCATCTTGCCCAGGTTTTCAATAATTTCACCCTGTAGCAATTTGGCAGCAATCTCTCCCTGCCTTCTCCCTTTTAGCTCTTCCAGCTCTTCCCTCGTTGTGGAATCCAGCTTGCCTTCCTTTTCGGAATATTCCAGATACTGAACATAGCAATCAATCCCTGCTTGATACTCTCGATCAATTTTGTTTAATTCCGCGGCACTTACATCTTCGGTCTCTGTTATTGCCTCGTTAGCATTGTATTTTAGCCAGTCACTGGTGAGTATGCGGAGCTTATATTCCTCTGCCCTTTCCCGCACTTCTGTTCCAGGGAAAGGTGACAGTAAGTGAAATCCATAATAAGTGCCTAGCTCCCTAGCAAAGTTAACTGTCTCTCGCAGTGTTTCCCTTGTTTCCCCCGGTAATCCTATAATAAAAGAGGCTAAACTTTTTATTCCCGCATCTTTTGATAGTTTGACCGCTTTTCTTATTTTCTCCGGGGTGATTTTTTTCCGGGCAATGTCTAAGATATTCTGATTCCCGCTTTCAACACCGTAGCAGATAAAAAAGCATCCCGCCTCCTTCATTTTGCCAAGTAACTCAGGGTTCACCGTATCAACCCTGGAGAAAGCAGTCCACTCAAATTTCAGCTTCCTAGCTATTATTTCGTCACAGAAGGCATAAAGATGCTTACGATTAAGGGTGAGGAGGTCGTCTACCACATTTATTGTTTTAAATCCGTAGTCGAGGATCTCCTCTACCTCATCAACGACGAGCTTGGTGTTGCGGAACCTACCCTTCTTGCCTACCATTTTATGACCGATACAGAAAATACAATTAAAGGGGCAGCCCCTGCTAGTAATAAGCCCGCATTCACCAGAAAGAGCACGGTATCTGTATAATGGGAAGAGATGCCTGGCAGGAAAGGGAAGTTCATCCAGATTTTCAATCCAGTGGCGAGGCTTGGTTAGCACTATGTCCTCGTTTTCCCTAAAGGCAATCCCGTCTATTTCTTTTAAGCTTTTCCCACGGGCGATCTCCAGCATGGTGTATTCCCCTTCCCCTCTGACTACTATATCTATCCAGGGGGCTTCCCTTAGTGCCTCCTCAGCCCAGAAAGAAACATGGGGGCCGCCAATAACCGTAATAATATTTTGATCAACCTCCTTACAGTGCTTGAGAATTTGCGAGGCAACAGGATAATTCATAGTTACCGAGGTTATCCCTATAATTTCGGGAGCATAATCAGCGATTCTTTTCTCTAGCTTTTCTTTGGAGTACTTGGTGACAAGAAAATCCTGGAGCTGAACTTCAATCCCCTCTTTTTCTAACACCGAAGCTACATATGCTAAACCCATCGGGATAACTGGAAACTCTGAAGGAGGATAGGGGGTATTTATTAAAAGCGTTCTCATTCCCTTTCTCCTTAAGCTAATATTCGCTTTCGATTTCAGACCTTAGACTACATTTTATCAGGATAGCATCGCTGAGCGAAGGAAAGTGACGCGCTAACTTATCCAAAAACTTCAAGATAGCTAGCGAAACACCTTTAGGCAGCTTGGCAAGCAGCCCCCCCCACCAAGGGAGCCCAAAGAAGAATGAAATCCCAATAGATTGCTCCACTTTGAAGTGAGGTTCTACCAAACATCTCAGGAAGGCATGATCAAACTTGTATACATGGTCAGCCGGTATCTGCCACACCTTTTTATTAGTTGACCGTCCCCAAGGTAGGATTTTCCCTATGCTAAATAAGCATCTCCCTAGCCTAAAGCCGAGGCTTTCGAAGTTAGCCACAACGATTATTGCCTTCCCTTGAGGCTTTAGCACTCGAGCCATTTCCTCTACAGCTTTAGATGGGTTGGGGAAATGGTCAATTGCCCCCTTGCACAGAACCTTATTAAAGGAGCAGTTCTTAAAGGGCAAATACTCGCCTATCCCTTGAATTAAAGTCACCTCGATGCCATCCTTGGCAATACGCTCCTTGGCATGACTTATCATCGTCCTCGAAGGCTCAAGCCCAAGGCATTTCCCCCCCTTTTTAGCCAACTGTATCGCATCAATAGCTCTGCCACATCCAACATCTAATATCTCTTCTCCATTGCTTGCTTCTGCTTCCTCTACAGTGACCTCGTTCATCCTCTGGAAGAGAAATGCCAAGTCTGGATGGATTACTGAGGGGAATACGTGTTTATCATCCCACTCGAGGTTAACCTTCATTTCTTTTGATATTTTGCCTTGCCCTCCTGGTAAAGATCTCCTCCA
>CAZUZX010000011.1:17293-21648 GCA_964624525.1 uncultured Dehalococcoidia bacterium
GCTGAGCCGATAACCTGCCCTGGCTTAGCTGGAGAGGGACCCATGTAATACAAGGTCTGTCCCGCAACTTTGAAGGGTAATCTCTCTCCTTTATCTAAAGCTTGAATCAATCTTTTATGAGCAGCGTCACGGGCAGTATATATTGTCCCAGTGATAAAGACCTGATCGCCAACCCTAAGTTTTTCCACCACCTCAGGCTCAAGGGGCGAGATAATATGATATGCTGTGCTAGACTTTTTCATCGTGTTTTTCCCCATATCTAGGGTATGAACCAAGGACTTTGAATAAGGAGGTCTTAGCCTCTACCTTTGTCAGTACTTCATTAATAAGAATGTCCTGTCGGTGCCCTTCTAAGTCAACAAGGAAGATATATTTGCCTAAACTTTCTTTTGAGGGGCGTGATTCTACCTTTGTTAGGTTGATACTGCGCTCGGCAAACTCTTTGAGTACACCATAAAGCAATCCAGGATGGTCTTCAGCAAAGGAGAAGCAGAGTGAGGTCTTATCTCTACCAGTAGCTGGGTGGTCTTCAGGGGCAAGGACGACAAAGCGAGTAACATTTGGGAAGCGGTCTTGGATATTTCTCGCTAATACTTGTGTCCCATATAATCTTGCTGCCCGCTGAGTGCCGATAGCAGCAGCAGGTAAAGAGGAGGACATCATTTGCTCCACAGCAGCGGCAGTGCTGAGGGCAGCCACCATTTGTGCCTTGGGAAAACACCGCTCGATGAAGCGCCGGCATTGAGCTAGGGCTTGTGGGTGGGAAAAAATTACCTCTATCTGTGGTGGTTCAGTGCCGGGCTTAATGAGTAGATGATGTTCAATAGGCAGGACTAATTCATGTCGGATAAGTAGTTTTGACTCATGAATTAAGAGGTCAAGGGTCTCAGTAACTGAGCCCTCAAGACTATTTTCAATAGCCACTACCCCTTCCTCAGCTATACCTGTATCTACGGCAGCGGCTACAGCCGGGATGCTAGAAAAGGGAATAAGTTGCGCCTTCTCGTTGTAAAGTAACGCTGCTTCTTCGGTGAAGGTACCGGGTGGTCCCAAGTAAGCAACCCTTCTTGCCATCTCTAACTACCGCTAAGAACAGCACGCAAGGCTTTCTCCATATCAGGTTTGGTTACCACTATCACCCGATCCTCAGCCTCAAGAATAGTATCTGACGTAGGCAGTTGAACTCCTTGCTCTTTGACAATCAGAGAGAGTGTGCTCCCTGGTGGTAAGGGAAGTTCCCTCACTGATTTTCCCACTGCTGGAGAGGTGGGAAGGATTTTTACCTCAACAATTTCTAACTCGCCTCTCTGGAGCTCCAGAAGGTGTGTTAGGGGATGAGTAGGTACCTCCTGTTCAATATGTTCTAGGATAAGATTGGTAGCGCTGACAATGACGTCAATACCCAGCTTCTTAAATAAAGCCTCATTTTTGGGATTACTGACGCGAGCAATTACACGTGGCACATTAAATTTATGCTTCGCTATTTGACAAGCGACTAAATTATCTTCGTCTTCATTTGTTACGGCGATGAATAGCTGGGCTCTTCCAGTACCTGCTTCATCCAATGTCGCTACCTCAGACCCGTCCCTATGCATGCAGATGCTACCTAACTCGTCTTCAATGCGCTCGCAGAGGGTAGCATCTTTTTCAATCACCAATACCTCATGACCCTCGCTGAGCAGTGCCCGGGAAAGATAATAGCCAATCCTCCCACCACTAATGATAATGACATACATTTAATTTTCCTCTATTTCACCTTCTTAGCTAGCTTTCCCTTGAGTAATTGAGCCACTACTGTGGTTGGGCTAACAACTTCAAGTCCCAGGCTTTCATAAAGCTCCGCACGAAGCGGGTCATAAATCCGGCAAATCACCTTGGGCACATTGAAGATATGCTTCGCAATCTGGGCAGCCATAATATTGCCATTATCATCTGGAGCTACGGCGACAAAGGCATCCGCCTTTTCTATCCCTGCTTTCCGCAGTGAATCCTCATCAGTGCCATCACCCATTAATGCAATACCTTTGAAGGTAGGAATGAGTCTGGCGAAACTACGCGGGTTAATATCCAAGATGGTAACTTCATGTTTCTCGTTATCTAACCAAGCAGCTAGTTGAGCACCTACTCGTCCGCAGCCCATAATGACTACTTTCATCTCTGTTTCTCAAGGAGAAGGTGAATGTAAGAGTAACACTCGGCAGGGAGCATTCTTAAGCACATAGGAAACCGTATCACCGAGATTAAAAGGGGCACCTTTTAACACATAGGAAATAGTGTCACCGAGATCAAGTAGTTCAAAGCGCTTACAGTAGTTGGCTGCCATTACAATGAGGTCAATACTCCGCTCCACTGCCTCATCGACTATAGCCGGACCTTCTTCCCTTGCCTGAAGTAGATCCGTCTCTACTTCATAATTCTGCTCATCAGCAATTTCTTCGGCATGGGTTAATACACTCTCAGCTTTTTGAATTTCAGGCTTGAATTCTGCATCCAGGGGAAGGGAACGCTTTATCCGGATAACGTAGACTACATAAACTTTGCTCTTAGCCTCTTTGTTCTTAGCCTCTTTAGCTACCTTACAGGCTAGCTCGATTAATTCTTTATCTATTGCCTCTCCACTTACCGGTACCAGTATCCTGGAAAACTTCATTAGCTTATTATTTTGCGCCTTAATTTCGGATAAATCCCGCCGTTAATTATACCATAACCCTAACCCCTTAGTGACTGCTTGTCAAAAAGGCAGTCAGGGCTTGATGCCTATTACTGCCGCAAGTCTTTTGATGTATAATCTTTCAGGCTAAAATAGCGAAGGCTTATGGTTGCTGGCTAAATGCGAACTTTAAGTTTTTGCAGCGATGATGACAGATAAGTTTCCCTTTTAGGAATTGGTCTCACAAGACACATGAAGCGTATAGGCGACGTCATTATACGGCGGCGACTTACACCCAAGTTACACCGAACGCTTGGCGTGCCCGGGTTGTTTAGCACCGCCTACGGTGACGTGGGTTCGTCTATCTATTATGCGCTAGGAGTAGTAGCCATGTCCGCCCTAGGCCTGACTCCTGCCGTCCTTATGGTCTCCGGTGTCATTTTTTTGTTTACCGCCTTGACCTATGCTGAAGGTGCTACGGCACTACCTGAGGCCGGTGGTTCTGGAGCCTTTGCTCGCCGTGCTTTTAACGATTTGATAAGCTTCGTTGCGAGCTGGGTACTCATGCTGGACTACATAGTCACCATATCAATTTCCGCCTTTACCGCAGCTAACTATCTCAGACATTTCTTTCCCCTTCTTGGATCCTGGCCCGAAAATAGTATAGTCGGCGTGGCAATAGTCGCTGCACTGGTATTCATTAACATCCTAGGCATACGGCAGTCCTCACGCCTGAACATAACTCTCGTCCTATTCGACATAGCTACCCAAGTATCAATTGCGGTGCTGGGTGTAGTATTTATTATTAGCTTCCCCCAACTCATCCACAATATCCACTGGGGAGCAGCTCCAACTACAACTCAGCTTTTATTTGGCATATCAATATCAATGGTAGCCTATACTGGTATTGAGACAGTGGCTAATTTAGGCAGCGAAACACGCAAGCCGGGCAGAAATATCCCCCGGGCGGTGATACTAGTATTCTTTACCGTGATAGCCCTTTATACTCTTCTTTCGATGACGGCTCTAAGCGCCTATCCCGTCCACCAGGGTGCAGACGGGAATTGGATAACAGACCTTACACAGGATCATTTGGAAGACCCGATAATGGGTATTACCTACGCTATGCCGGCTGCCGTCCAGCCTGTTCTAAGTTTCTGGGTAGCCATTCTAGCGGTGACAATTCTAATCATTGCAACAAATGCTGGAATAATTGGAGCGTCACGGCTGGCCTATTTTATGGGGCAGCGGCACCAGCTACCACCTGTCATAAGTCACATTGATTCCAGGTCGCGCGTGCCAAGCAATGCTATTGTCATATTTGCAATCATAGCCTGTATGTTGGTAGCCACTGGCAAAGTCACCCTTCTGGCTGACCTCTATGCTTTTGGGGCGGTGCTAGCTTATACCTTAGCTCACATTTCCATCATTGCCTTGCGAATAAAGGAGCCCAACCTGCCGCGTCCCTTCAAGATACCACTGAACATCCGCATACGCCAAAGGGAGATTCCAATAACCGCTGTCATCGGTGGACTGGTAACAAGTATCACATGGTTCATAGTGGTGTACACCCACCATACCGGACGCATCGCTGGCTTTGCTTGGTTAGGTGTCGGACTGGTGATATACATTTTATATCGCCGGGCGACACACCAATCCATCATCAAGTCAGGGGAGACAGAGGTGCAGACTTAGTTCCAAGCTC